>NZ_JASJOJ010000094.1:0-9453 GCF_038519165.1 Photobacterium sp. SP02 | reverse complement strand
GGCGTGGATAAACTGATTGAAGAAAAGGGCGGTCTGGTTTGGGATGCCGATGCGTCATACCACGCAAACCTTCGGGGCCAGCCAGCTGACTTACCTGGCAGAGCGGCCGCTCGAGATTGGTTGTCAGGCTCGTCTGAAACTGTTTCTTGATAATCCCCCTGCTGCCGTGTATTGCTATGCCAGTGTCAGTGAATGCCAGGCCAGGGAAGATAAGTTTGACATTACACTGCAGTACACCAGACTGCAGGAAGACGACAGGGATCTACTCATTCGTGCAGCTTTGCACATCCAACAAAAACTGCTGCGTCAACGTGCGCTGCAACGAAACGAAAGTCAATCATAGTCATGACAACACACACGCTATTTTCTCTACCTTTGCCGAACAAAGCCGGCGACAAGCGCTTTGTGGGAAATGTCTCCGGCGCCGCCTTGGCGGTTGCCATTGCCGAACTGGCGAAAAGCCACACAGGCCCGGTGCTGGCTGTAGTGCCTGATACGCAGACGGCATTGCGTTTACAGCCTGAAATCAGCCAGTTCTCTCAGGCAGAGGTCAATATTTTCCCCGACTGGGAAACCCTGCCTTATGACAGTTTTTCGCCGCATCAGGACATCATTTCTGATCGCCTGGCCCGTTTATATCAACTGCCGACTCAGCAGGATGGTGTGCTGCTGGTTCCTGTCAGTACCTTGTTACAGCGCCTGACACCGCGCAGCTTTATTCACCAGCACGCTCTGCTGGTCAGCAAAGGGGATCGCCTGTCGCTGGAGAAGTTACGCCTGCAGCTTGAAGCCGCCGGTTACCGCCATGTCGATCAGGTGATGGAACACGGTGAGTACGCCAGCCGCGGCTCACTGCTTGATCTCTTCCCGATGGGAAACAATGAGCCCTTCCGGATTGATTTCTTTGATGACGAAGTGGATTCGATTCGTCAGTTTGACCCGGAGTCGCAACTGTCGACCGGCGAGATCGACAATATTCACCTGCTGCCCGCACACGAGTTTCCGACCGATGAAGTGGCCGTGGAAAGCTTCCGTATGCGCTGGCGTGAGCAATTCGAAGCCCGCCGGGAGCCGGAGTCCATCTATCAGCAGGTCAGCAAGCGCACCTGGCCGGCAGGGATTGAATACTGGCAGCCGCTGTTTTTCGATCACACCGATACCTTGTTTGATTATCTGCCTGATAACACGCTGTTACTGACCATAGGCGATCTGGACAACGCGGCGGAGCATTTTCTGCACGATGCCGAATACCGCTTTCAGGAGCGCCGTGTCGACCCGCTGCGCCCGCTTCTTGAACCTAAAGCCCTGTGGCTGACCACCGCAGAAATGTTCAGCGGATTTAAAACCCTGCCGCAGGTCAAGCTGAACAAAGCTCCGGAAGAAAACAAAGCCGGCCGGTTCAACCCGGCCATTTCACCTGTGCCGGCGCTGACCATCAATCATCAGCTGAAAGAACCCTTATCGGCACTGCGTCAGTTTCAGGAAAGCTTCACCGGAAAAATTATCTTTTCCGTTGCCAGTGAAGGCCGCCGCGAAGCCTTGCTGGACTTGCTGGCCCGGATAAAACTGCGCCCTATGGTCTGTCACAGCCTTGAAGAGGCCATGGCAGCCGCCAGTCAGTACACGCTGGTGATTGGCGCCGCAGAGCAGGGTTTTATCCTCGATGAACCGGCTCTGGCTTTCATCTGTGAAAGTGATCTGCTGGGTGAACGTGTTATTCAGCGTCGTCGCCGTGAGGATAAGCGCACTGTCAGCTCAGATACCATTATCCGAAATCTGGCAGAGCTGAAAATTGGCCAGCCTGTGGTCCACCTTAACCATGGCATAGGCCGCTATCAGGGCTTGCAGACCCTCGAAGCCGGCGGCATTACCACTGAATACGTCACCCTGGAGTATCAGGGCGGGGCGAAACTCTATGTCCCCGTGGCATCCCTGCACCTTATCAGCCGCTATTCAGGCGGAGCAGAAGAAGCCGCCCCTATCCATAAACTGGGCAGTGAAAGCTGGCAGAAAGCCCGCAACAAAGCGGCGGAAAAAGTCCGTGATGTGGCGGCAGAGCTTCTGGATGTTTACGCCAAACGTGAGCTCAAACCGGGTTTCAAATTTAAGCTCGACCGCGAAGCCTATGCCGATTTCTGTACCGGCTTCCCGTTCGAAGAAACCCACGATCAGGCCATGGCCATCAATGCCGTGCTGTCGGATATGTGTCAGGCCAAAGCCATGGATCGTCTGGTGTGTGGTGATGTCGGTTTCGGTAAAACCGAAGTCGCAATGCGTGCGGCCTTTGTGGCTGTCGATAACAGCAAGCAAGTCACAGTGCTGGTACCAACCACTTTGCTCGCGCAGCAGCATTTTGAAAATTTCCGCGACCGCTTTGCCAACACCCCGGTACGTGTGGAAGTGCTGTCCCGTTTCAAAACAGCAAAAGAACAAAAAGCGATTATGGAAGATGTCGCTAAGGGAAAAATTGATATCCTGATCGGCACGCACAAGCTGCTCAACGCCGAAGTGAAGTATCAGGATCTCGGCCTGCTGATTGTCGATGAGGAGCACCGCTTCGGCGTCCGCCAGAAAGAAAAACTGAAATCGCTGCGCGCAGACGTCGACATTCTCACGCTCACCGCTACCCCGATTCCGCGTACGCTGAATATGGCAATGAGCGGCATGCGCGATCTGTCTATTATCGCGACCCCGCCTGCCCGGCGTCTGGCGATCAAAACCTTCGTTCGCGAGCGTGAAGACCTGATCATCCGTGAAGCCGTATTGCGTGAAATTATGCGCGGCGGGCAAGTGTATTTCCTGCACAACGACGTAGAAAGCATCGAAAAAACGGCGCAGGATCTGGCCGTTCTGATTCCTGAAGCGCGTATTACTACTGCCCATGGGCAGATGCGCGAACGTGAGCTGGAAAGAGTCATGAGCGACTTTTACCACCAGCGTTTTAACCTGCTGGTCTGCACGACTATCATAGAAACCGGAATTGACGTCCCGACAGCAAACACCATAGTTATCAACCGGGCTGACCATCTTGGTCTGGCCCAGTTACATCAACTGCGTGGTCGCGTTGGCCGTTCGCACCACCAGGCCTATGCGTATCTGCTGACCCCGCATCCCAAGCGGATGACTAAAGACGCCGTGAAGCGCCTGGAGGCCATCGCGTCACTGGAAGATCTGGGCGCTGGCTTTACGCTGGCGACACACGATCTCGAAATACGCGGCGCCGGTGAACTGCTGGGCGATGAGCAATCGGGCCAGATCCAGTCGGTCGGTTTTACGCTGTTCATG
Organism: Photobacterium sp. SP02; assembly: GCF_038519165.1. NCBI lineage: Bacteria > Pseudomonadati > Pseudomonadota > Gammaproteobacteria > Vibrionales > Vibrionaceae > Photobacterium > Photobacterium sp. SP02. The sequence continues at coordinate 6,168 of NZ_JASJOJ010000094.1, read as the reverse complement.
GAAATGCTGGAACAGGCCGTCGAAGCACTCAAGGCCGGCAAAGAGCCGTCGCTGGATGACCTGCTGCGCGAGCAGACTGAAGTTGAGCTGCGATTACCGGCGCTGCTGCCGGAAGACTACATCCCGGATATCAATACGCGACTGTCCCTGTATAAACGGATTGCCAGTGCCGGCAATGAAGACGCCCTCGACGAGTTAAAAGTGGAGCTGATTGACCGCTTTGGCCTGTTGCCGGACGCCGCCGCTAACCTGTTAACGCTCAATAAGCTGAAGCTGAAAGCGGCAAATCTGGGCCTTCGTCGCATAGAAGCCGGAGAAAAAGGCGGTTATTTCGAATTTACTGAAAATGCTGCCATTGACCCCGGTTTCCTGGTCGGTCTGTTACAATCACAGCCACAGCGATTCCGAATGGATGGTCCGACTAAGCTGAAGGTCACGGCAACACTGACAGACCGCCGTGAGCGCATCAAGTATGTTGACGGCTTCCTAACACAATTAGCTGAAAACACCCTATAATGGCTGCATACCAGTGCGGAGTATAACCTTGAAAAATCTGATTTATTTGCTGCTGCTTGCCATCAGCCTGCCAAGTTTCGCAGCACGACAATTTGACATTGAAGTCATTATCTTCAAGCGAAATATTGATCCGGGACAAACGGCTGAATCCTGGCCGGATCAGGCAGAGCCTCTGAATTACAGTGGCGCGGTGCGACTGAACAATATGGCGCAACTGGCAAACAGAGGCATTACGCCTATGCCGGCAAGCCGGTTTAAGCTGAGCGAACAGTATCAGCGCTTGAAGAGTCATGCCGGTTTCACCCCACTTGCTCACTTTGGCTGGCGGCAGGGGGATCTCAGCAAAGCACAAGCACCGACTTTTCACTTAACCGCTGGCCGGGATTTCTCAGGTCAGTTTCTGCAAGACGGCACCTCAAAAGCCGAAGCAGCGCGCCGTGGCCTGAGCAGCAGCGAAATGACAGCACCGCCCAGCTTTGATCTTGCTTCCGGTGAAGTCACGCAAACAGAGCCTTCTCCGGCAGCGACTAAGCCGCTGTATGAGCTTGAAGGGAAAATTCAGGTCTATGTGAATCACTTTCTTTTCACCAATACCCAGCTGGATTTACGTGAGCCTGGCCGCCGTGAAGTGGTTGTCGGCACCGAGCCATTAGACAGTCTGGATCCCAACCAGAGCGGTACGGTTCAGTACGGACAGCTGCAGGAAGTGAAAAAGAAAATAGAAGTTGAAGAATTCCTCAAAGCGTTCCGCTTTGACCAGCAGCGTAAAATGCGAAGCGGTGAAACCCATTATCTTGATCACCCGCTGATGGGGATGGTGGTACAAATCCGCCGCCTTGATTCAGAATAACAACATTTGCGAGGGGCCATCTGGCCCCTTTTTCCGGTTACTGTCTGCAGGAATCACTGATGAAGCTGGACTTCATGCTCACCACTCCCCGCCTTTACCTGCGACCCTACAAAATTGCGGATGTAGATGACAACCTGTCCGCGGTACTGGAATCGCAGTCAGATTTATCGCCCTGGGTCGAGTGGTGTCATGATGGCTATGACCAACAGGATGCACACGCCTGGCTGTCGGCTTCTCAGATGAACTGGAAAATCGACAATGGCTACGAGCTGGCAACTTTTACCCGCCGTGACGGCAAATTTTTAGGCACTGTGTGTCTGAATAATCTGTCTCAGCTAACCAATTGTGCTGAATTGGGCTATTGGATCCGAAGCAGTTGCCATCGTCAGGGATATGCGACAGAAGCGATTATCGCTCTGGCGCGTTTTGCGTTTGAGACGCTGGCACTGACCAGACTGGAAATCGTGGTTCACATTACTAATACCCCCAGCCAGAAAACCGCTGAGCGCACAGGCGCCCTGTTCGAATCTCTGAGCCGTAACCGAATTTACACCCATGGCAAAGCCTGCGATGGCATGGTCTACGCACTGATCCCGCAGGACTTGGCACCTAAACGCAACCGGATAGGCTAAGATAGCCAAATAACCCCGGAATACTTGGCTATATTCATCAAAGACAATACAAAAAGGTAGGAATATCAGTGTTTAAAATTATTCTCGCGATCATTATTATCGGCTTGGTGATTTTCTTCTTTCAACGCAGCCAGAACAATAAGCAACTGGCGGTTCAAAATGCAGAAGAAGGCAAAGCCTTCCTTGAAGCCAATAAAAACCAGGAAGGTGTTAAAACCACAGCCTCCGGCTTGCAATATACTGTGCTGAAATCAGGCACGGGAACAGAACACCCTAAGGCATCGGACAAAGTGACTGTCCACTACCACGGCACCCTGATTGACGGCACTGTGTTTGATAGCTCTGTTGAGCGTGGCGAGCCGATCGCTTTCAACCTGAATCAGGTGATCAAAGGCTGGACCGAAGGACTTCAGCTGATGGTTGAAGGGGAAAAGGTGCGTTTGTTTATCCCGGCCGAACTGGCGTATGGTAACCGCTCTATGGGTAAAATCGGTCCCGGATCCGTGCTGATTTTCGATGTCGAGTTATTAAAAATTAATTGATAGCCAAACCATCACCGCCGCCCGTGCTGGGTACTGGCTTAGAGATAACAAAAAAACCGCCGTTTCAGGCGGTTTTTTATTGGGCGCCAGATCCAGGTGTCAGACACCTGGCACTATAGCCTTAATGAAGTTTAAGGTTGGGACGCAACACGCGGTTAATGCGTCCGACCAGCATCATCAGGCTGGTCTTAAAGAAACCGTGCAGCGCAATATGGTGCATCCGGTACAGTGAAATATACATCACGCGGGCAATGCGGCCTTCAATCATCATCGACCCTTTGGTCAGGTTACCCATCAGGCTCCCGACGGTAGAAAAGCGACTCAGGGAAACCAGCGAACCATGATCCACAAAGACATAAGGCTTCTGCGCACGATCTGTCAGTTTAGCAACGATATTTGAGAAGCAGCGGCTGGCCATCTGATGCGCCGACTGTGCACGAGGCGGAACCAGGGTGCCGTCCTTTTGCGTACAGGCAGCCAGATCCCCAATCACATAAATATCATCGTCACGGGTGGTCTGCAGCGTGTCTTTCACCACCAGCTGGTTAATACGGTTGGTTTCCAGACCCGCAATGTCTTTGATGAAATCCGGGGCTTTAATGCCCGCCGCCCAGACCATGAGTTTGGCCGGAATGTGCTGACCGTCTTTGGTTGTCAGGCCGGTTTCATCTGCTTTAATCACCATGGTTGCTGTGTGCACTTTTACGCCCAGCTTAGTCAGCTCGGTATGTGCGGCAGCTGAAATGCGTGGCGGCAATGCAGGCAGAATGCGCTCACCGGCTTCAATCAGGTTGACATTCAGTCGGGAGCTGTCCAGATCGCCAAAGCCGTACAAACGCAGCTCTTTCACAGCATTATGCAGCTCCGCGGACAGTTCCACCCCGGTAGCACCCGCACCGACAATGGCAATATCCACCGTTTTCTGCTCTTTGTGTGCATGCAGCTTCAGGAACTGATTATTCATTTCCGTTCTGAATTTATGTGCCTGCGCCGGACTGTCCAGGAAAATACAATGCTCTCGCACCCCGGGTGTGTTGAAATCGTTACATTTCGAACCGATAGCCAGGATCAGAATATCGTATTCAATCTCGCGCTCGGGGATCAGCAGCTCATCGTGCTCATCGTAAAGCGGATGCAATGTGATGCTTTTGCGGTCGCGGTCAATGTCTTTCAGCGCGCCCAATTGAAAATCGAAATGATGGTTTTTGGCATGCGCACGGTAGCTCAATGCGTCAACGCCTTCATCCAGCGAGCCGGTCGCCACTTCATGTAACAGTGGTTTCCACAGATGACTGCTGTTCTTATCTACCAGGGTAACGTTTGCCTTTCGTTTACGGCCTAAGGTTCGCCCTAGTTTGGTGGCCAATTCCAGGCCCCCGGCACCGCCTCCAACTACGATGATTCTCGTCACAGTCTTTTTCCTCTAGTTTTTATAAATCTTGCACAAACCGGCAGGGACATTGCCCTGCCAGGTAAAAATTCTGACTGACGTAGAGTTGGGCAGAGGATCGTTTCAATCCGTCTGCGGAGGGAGAGGCATATACTCAATGGGTTGCTTTAAATTGCTTTATTGCTTGTAAGTGCTGGGAGATTTTCTTGAATTTATGCGTTTGTGTATCGTCCCAGATCACTTGGTAATATGCGTCCAATGTTCTATTTATGGATCGATTATCTAACACTTCATCATTAGTTGAAAGTATACAGAGGCACTTCCCGAAATTTTTTTCTCTGAAATCAGACACGCATTTTGTTGCTATATCTTCGTACTCTTCCGGCCGGTCTATTTTCCCCTGCATATTTGTTTCAGGATGTAAATTTGGGTTAATGATTGCTTGCTTGATACCACAGAGAAAACCGATACGCTCAGCCCAGTACCCCCCCAGCCCTACGCCACATATCAACGGATGCGCATCATCACTGGCAGCAATGAGCTTATCCACTTCTTTCAGTAAGTGTTGCATATCGTGTTTGGGATGAAATGTACTATAAGTCACTGCGCGAACATCGGGATCGATAAATTGCAGCTGAAGCACTTTTTCGTGATTCCCAGGGCTGGTGGAATCAAAGCCATGCAGATAAATGATCATAGTGAAGCGACTCCTGGAAAATGTCCGTATCAAGGTTAACCACTATACGGCATTTACTATTAGCCACAAAATTAAAGTGGTTAATCAGGTCATTGATAATAGTTACTGTTGGATCAAGACGGCTATCTCTTTGCGCGTTTCGGTTAATTTATTCATCAGATACTGGCGCTGAGAAGAAGACAAGCTCTGATTCAGCTGCGCCATTAAGGCAAATCGGCGCTGAAGGTATTGATCTAATTGAGACTGTACCGGCGCATAGCGAAGACCGACCACATCTTTGAATAACCTCTCGAGCCTGGCATCAAATTCCGGACGGTGACGCTGCGACAATAACGCCTGCCATTGCTGATAAAGCCCGCTGCGCGCAGAAAAAAAGACCGGCTCAATATCCAACTGGTGCTTTGCCAGTTCCTCAATAATGCTTTGTTGCTCATCCGTTAGTGAACCAATCCATTCCTTGCTGAACTTTTCAAATCTGGTGGTATAGCGCTGAAGTTTCTCTTCCTGGCTTAACTTCTCTCTTTTGGCCCGAAGTTCATCCAAATCCTTATTGATCTTAGTGTTAATCTGATCAATCTGGATATTACTCAGGTATCGCAGCAAGTTTGCCGCCGGTGGGGTAAAAACTGAAGCACTCTGCTCTGCCAGTGCCGTAAAGCTATAGTGGTAGCGCGCTATCTGGGCTGAGGTCAGCGGGCGTTGCAGATCCTGCTGAAATTCAAAAATATGCTGATGCAGTTTTGGCAGCTCCTGACGACGGTGCACAGTCCGAGCCTGCAACAGCTCGCTTTCAAACCGGGATGCCTGCGTCGGAGTCAGGCTGACATAATCATCCAGATACCAGGGAACCCAATAGTTCATAGTGTTATAGGCAAGACGGGCGGCACACCCCGAGAGAAAAACCAACAAACACAGCAACAGTAACGGACGATGCCAACGAGCACAGGCTAGACTCACACGCACTTCCTCCAGAAACTGTCTGACAGATTTACCCGGCGATAGCAATCAGGCAGCAGCCAATTTTGCTAACAATGCTTTTGCCTCAATACGATAGTTGTCATCCTGCCACAAATTTGCGCCAGCATAATACCAAAGCATAGCCAAGAAATCGCACCAGGGGAGCCACTGCTGCACTGCTTGTGAGACAAGAGCCGGGTCACCTCCCTGATAACGGCAGTAGTGCTGCGCAGCAGTTACAACATCAAGATGGTTGGCCTGAACCGTCAGCGCCAGATCCAGCATAGGGTCACCGGCCGCCGCATACTCCCAGTCAATCACGGCCAACTCTCCGCCCGGACGCTGAATGAGATTGTAAAATCCCAGATCATGATGGCAACAGGTGTCAGGAAACCCACTGTGAGGAATATGGCTGAAATAATGTGCGCATACTGATGCCAGTTCCTCCCCGTTATCCTCCGGTGAGATGGCAGCAAGATAGTGTTCAGCCCGCTGACGCACGGCTAACCGCCAGCCGGGCAAAGGTAATCGGTGAATCTTGGCCTGCAAAGCCATCAGGGTAATGTAAAAAGCCCGACCTATAC
>NZ_JASJOJ010000093.1:0-9595 GCF_038519165.1 Photobacterium sp. SP02 | reverse complement strand
GCAAAGAGTGTCTGGCGCGCATCAGTTCATGCCAAATAAACCACCGGACTCAAGCGCGACATACCAGCAAACTCAGATATAGCAATTTTAACGGTACTCGCTATATGGATTACCGCCTGCCCAACAACAATATTTGAATCCAAGAAACCCACTCCCACAGGGAAAAATTCGTAACCATTCACCAGTGGGGTATTGACTAGCCAGTAGCCAGCCCGAACACATCCGGGTACGGCTGCTTTCGGATAACAGCCGTCACTATATCGCTGATGGTATCTAGCGCTGACATCCCTCGTTTCTTGCAGGTTTCGACCACCGACAGAACCCGCGAGCGGAACTGCTCTCCCCGGTGGGAGCTGGTGCCGAAGCAGATTTTCCGCATGATGACACTGCCCCTCAGGCACCGCTCAGCTTCATTGTTAGTCAGCGGCACGCCGTCATGATTGAGGAAGACCCAAAGCCCGGTTTCGTGTTTCAGGATATAGGAACACCGCCCTGCATATCGTGATGCCGGCACCTGTTCACCTTTTCTGAGCCACGCCGACAGACGCTTTCTGAGTCTGGCCATTCGGTTGCGCCAGCGGGCCTCATCGATATCGCCGCTTTCATAGCGGTGCTGAAGCCGGAACACGCTGTGGCACAGCAGGACCAGGCGTTTTCCGATAAAGGCGGTCAGCCCTCCGCCGCTGTATTCTGCCATCTGCTTGAGATTGCGGGTCACATGCGCCCAGCAGAACTGGTGGCGGGAGGTATCCAGCCAGTTGCAGCTGGTGCACTGGTCGGTGACGACAACCGCCGGGCAGGCTTCATCCAACAGGGACTTGGCGGTGTCCGTGTTCCGGAAGTAGCGGATAGTCTGATACACCGCATCACTGCCGCTGAGCAGCCAGACCCAGCGGTTGGCCGCTTCTCCGTTGCGGCTGTGCGTGGTTTCGTCGATATGGATGACAGCGGATTGCTTCGCGTGATGATGAAGAGCCTGGTGTACCGGGGTCAGCATCGCGCTGACCCGACCCTGAGCCTTAGAGATGGCGCCGGTGGAGAAGTGGGTGCCGTACTGGTTGCGGAGCAGGGCCTGTATTTTGCTGATACTCAGATGGCACTGTCCCGCCAGCACTGTTATCTGGCTCAGAAGCTTAGGTCCCATCTGACCGGAGGGGGCATCGTCAGGCAGGTCTGCCCTTGATGTATGGTTGCAGCACCGGCACCTGCCGTGGAACAGCTGGTACTCGGTGATATCCAGTGCGGCTTTCGGCAGCTCGAAGACCTGATGACGATAAGTCGGTGATGGATTCGGGACGACTTCGCCACCGCATTCCTGGCAACAGGTGTCAGGCAGGCACTGGATAACGGCATCCGTTTCCTTCAGCTCGCTCAGTGGTCTGCGGTGCCCTTCGTGGCCTGGCTGAGCGCCAGCCTGATTTCGGCGACGAGGGCGTTGAGCTTTTGGCGCTCGGCCCTGGCCTGAGGCGTGTCGCTGGCGGGCGAGCGTGACGAATTCCTGGAATTCTGTGCCAGCCGGTCTTCATATTCACGGAGTTTGGCCCACAGCTCGCGGATTAGGGCGTTAGCTTCACCAATATTGCTCATATTGGGTGGCTCAGCAGTAAAGTGATTTTTCTTTTTCATGGTGCCAGTTTGACAGCCTGGCAGGATCACTCAAGAGGCAAAGTGAGATCAAGAGATGATCGTCACTTTTGGCTGTCAATAAGGGGCTGGTGAAGGGTTACGATTTTACAACTTGTTAACTCATGCTCTCACCCTGGGGTAAAGATCAGAAACAACGCTTTCGGCGTTTAAAATTAGTAAACGATTCGTTTAATACTAAATGTATTCCCCTTCTTTATTAGCAAGACTATTATGTGAAAAATTTTTACGGAGAATGATTTTGAAAAACAAAGTGTCTCTTATATTGGCATTGTTAATATGTTTATTATCGTTGGGAGGATTAATATCTACAGATATTTTCCTTCCTGCATTAAAAGATATGAGTGAATTTTATAATGCAACTCCACAGGACATGCAAAGTTCCATCGCTATATTTTTATTTGGAATATCAATAACACAACTTATTTACGGTCCAATTACAGATAGCCTTGGCAGAAAGAAAGTTTTGCTTTTTGGATTGTTCATTTGGTTACTTTCGACGGTTGGAGTCTATTTTTCTCAAGATTTTCACTCATTAATGATATTAAGATTACTTCAAGGAATTGGGGCATGTGCGGGGATCACCATTAGCAGAGCTATTATCAGTGATTTACTTGATAAAGAGAGTGCAGGCATTTTCTATTTAACAATATTTCCATTTGTTGGTATGTCACCTGCGATAGCTCCAATGATAGGCGGTGTTCTGAGTGATAACTTTGGATGGAAATCATGCTTTTTATTTTTAACGGTATTTATCTTTGTTACGATAATTCTTAGCTTATTTGTATTGAAGGAAACACTACCTAAAGAGAAAAGAATTCCATTCAACCTCAAGTCCTTATCATTAAATTCTTTAAAAGTATTAAAGTACGGCCCATTCTTATACTATTCGGCAATTCCTTGCTTTGCTTACGCAATTTATTTTGCTTATATCGTTGAGTCACCATTCATACTTACATCCCTTGGACTAAACGTCGAGTTAGTTGGATACTCATATCTTACTTTGTCTTTGACTTATGTTTTAGGAAACATTACAGCCAAAAAATTAGCTAAAAAACAAGGTATAAACGCGACGATAGACCTTGGCTATAAGATATTCTTCATTGGTGGACTTTTATTCGGATTTCAAACATACATCAGTCCATTTCCAATTCTAACAAGTATCCTGGCTATTTCTATTCTGACATTCGGTAATGGTTTTTTGTTACCTCTAGGAACAGCTAGCGCAATCGGTTCAGTTCCTGAATTATCTGGTACTGCCTCTGGAATTATGGGATGTATGCAAATCGGAAGTGCAGCAGCATCAACATACTTTATTGGAGTTTTGTCAAACCATGAAAATTTTAAAACGGGTGTAATAATCGCAATTTCATCTTTCATTGGGATTGCAATTTACACACTTGGTAAAAAAGAAGAAGAAAAATTCAGCAGTGCAATTAATTAATAAAGAGATAAAAATGAATAACTTACAAAATGTAGATGTGACTTTACGTGATGGCGGGTATTTAAATAACTTCAACTTTACCGTGGAATATGCTATTGAACATGTGAGAAACATGACGCTAAGTAACATAGAATGGATTGAAATTGGTTATAAGAATGGCTCGTTTAAGCCAATTGATAACATTGGTATTACAGGGATGTGTAGTAACCAATATGTTTCTAAGATTCATCGAGCAGTACCAGAAGCAAATCTTTGTGTTATTTGTCATACCAAGAATATATCAAAATCTGATATTACGCACCTCTATGGAAATGGCGTTGGATTCTTAAGGCTTTGCTTAAATATTGATACTTGCACTGATGAATATTTCAATCAAACATTAAGTTATGCTGAACATGCGAAAAGTCTTGGCATGTTGGTCAGTATTAATGCAGTACGTGTAAGTCAGACCAAACTTAATAAGTTGATAAATCTTGTTTGGGCTGCAGAGAAATATGGCGTAGATATCATTTATCTTGCTGATTCTAATGGGAGCTTGACACCAAGACTTGTAAATAAATACATATCTACACTCGCAAATGCCAGCGATTCGATGAAAATAGGTTTTCATGCTCATGACAACATCAATATGGCGATGGCTAATAGCATTGAAGCGCACCTAGCCGGAGCTGAATTCATTGATAGCTCCATATCGGGCATGTGTAAAGGCTCAGGCAACTTAAACATTGAAAGTTGGATCAGTTATGTAACTAATAATTTAGGCTCCGACAAGTATCGACTTGGCCATTTATTCAAGCAATGCGAAATCCTTAGCGCTCAATCTTTCTTTATAAAACCTGAGAGAAAAGTCTTAGACATGATTCTTGGCGTTAGTAACCTAAGTGTCGAATACAAGGAAAACCCACTATTCGCTAACATGGACGATGTCGATAAAGTACTCGAAGGGGCGCTAAGTTTAAGCAGGGGGATTCCTGCTTGAATTCAATATCATTTCCTGCCACTAGTATATCGGGTCTAGATAAAAAAATTGCCGTCATATTGGCACCCGTAATGCCAGTGTGGGACTACGGCCAATTTTGTGAGCCTTTGATATCCCTGCTTACTCGTCGTGGCTTCGATGTGACAGTTGTTGATACGCTGTCAATTACAACCACCTCCGATTTAGGTGTTTCACTACAGCAATTAAAGGAAGCTCTTAGCTTTATAACAAATGGTAGGCCATTTTTAATAGGTGGGATGGCACTGGGCGGAGCATTAGCGCAAAAGCTTTCTTGTGAGCTAAACAATATTGATAGGGTAATTTCTATTTCTGGTCCGACATTTCCTGACAAGGAACTAGATACAAAACTCTCGGCGCTAGTAGATAATTTGGAAACTAAAAATTTAGATGTTGCAATGAATCAATTGTACGAATGGCTGCCTCCTAAAAACAGTTACGAAATTAGAGCTCCGAGGATCGATAAAAACGCGTTTAGTGATGCTATAAATAGGATGAAAGCCGGTTTCTCTATTCTTAAGCAAATCGATGCCAGAGAGTCTATTACGGAGTTTAAAGGCAAGACACTTTTAATGGTTGGTGAGCTCTCTCAGATGGTCAGTAAAGAAAACCTTTTAGAGAACTATAATAGTCCCACATACACAGCTTCAATTATTAAAAATGCCGGGATGCGTCCTTGGCAAGACAATGAGAAGCAATCCTATAAAACAGTAGAAAATTGGTTATGAAATGGAAAATAAAAAAGTACTAGTTCTTCCTGGAGACGGTATTGGTGTGGATGTCTGTAACGCTGCGTTACCAATATTTGATGTTTTAGCACTGCCTATTGAATTGTCATTTGGGGATATTGGTTGGTCATGCTGGGAAAACGAAGGCACTCCAATACCAGTGAGAACTTGGGATCAAATAACAAAATCGGATGCAGTATTACTAGGTGCCATTACCAGCAAAGGTAAAGACGAAGCCGAGAAGGCACTTCCGAAAGAACTTCAAAATAAAAATTGGCAATATGTGTCACCTGTCATACAGCTGCGACAAAAACTTGGTCTCTTCGCTAACATTAGACCAGCATATTATATTAACGGAGACAGGGAACCGTTTGATCTATGCGTTATAAGGGAAAACACAGAAGGATTGTATGCAGGTTTTGATTTCAAGGGGATTCCAGAGAATCTAGATAATTTTCTGACTCACCCAAATATCGATGTTTACGGTTCTAAAGAAGCAGCTTGGTCTGTTCGACTACAAACAAAGCACGGACTTTCTAGATTATTTAAGAAGGCGTTCAGTTATGCCGAAGAGCACGGTCTTAAAAGAGTAACCTTTGCAGATAAGCCAAACGTAATGCGTGAAAGCGGTAAATTTGCGAAAGATATATTTTTTGATTTTGCAAGTCACTATCCTGATATTACGGCTGACATACACAACGTTGATGCAGTTGCCTTATGGTTAGTTAAGAAACCACATGAGTTTGGTGTAATTGTCGCTGAGAATATGTTCGGAGATATCTTATCGGATTTGGCTGCAGGTGTAATGGGTGGCTTAGGTGTAGCTCCTAGCGCGAATATAGGTTCTGATATTGCCTACTTTGAACCAGTTCATGGCAGTGCACCCAAAATTGCTGGAAAGGGAAAGGCGAACCCTTGTGCCTTATTTATGTCTATTGCATTAATGCTGGATTACTTGGGGTATCCAGATCACGCATCTCGTCTCCAAGATGCCGTAAAGTACGTCATAAAATCTCGTGTAGCCCTTAGTTATGATTTTGGAGGAGACGCTACAACTGTTGAAGTCTCTCAAGCGATTATCGATGCATATCGTGATCAAACCGAAGGTAGAACAGTGGCCATATTAACTATTGGTGACGAATTACTTTCGGGAAAATCAATCAATACTAATTTGTCTTATTTATCCCAAATTGCTAAGCATAAGGGCTATTCAGTGGTTAGGCAGATAGTTTGTAGCGATTCCGTTATAGACATTAAACAAAGCATTTCAAAATTAGCTGGTGATGTTGACTACCTGGTGGTCTCCGGTGGTTTAGGACCTACAAGTGATGACCGAACCAGATTTGCAGTAGCTGAAGTTGCCAAAGAGAGCTTAGTCTTTAACGAAGATTCCTGGAAATATATAGAGTCACGTTTGACAAATTTCAACGTAACTGTAGATGAGTCAAATCGAGTTCAAGCTATGTTCCCTGAAACCGCAGCTATTTTAAGTAACCCAAATGGCACAGCTAATGGCTTCTCTTTAAACATATATGGGACAAAAGTACTTGTCTTGCCTGGTCCACCAGGCGAAGCAAAATATTTACTTGAAAAGTACTTAACTGAAACCGTAAATGCTTCAACCTCTACCAATAGCTACAAATGGAGCATTATAGGTGTAAGCGAAGGAGAGGTAGGGACTTTCTTTGAAACAACGCTCAAGAAATATGACTTAAAACTCCATTTCCTTTGGGAGTATCCATATGTGCAGGTCGAAGCAATTCATCCTAAAGGTCATACTGTTGCTGATTCGACACTTCAAGCTATAAGAAAGAAATTTGGAAAACTTCTTATTAGTGAAAGTGGAGAAAAAGCATCGGAGATAGTATCAAGACAAAATGTCGGGATTAACTGGGAATCCAATGGTGATTCAGTTAGTAAAAAAATTTCTAATGAACTGTCTACGATAACTAACAGAAAAAATATCAATAAAACGATTCATTTTTGGGTTTATCCTTCGTTAATTGAGTTACTAGAAAATAAGAACTTCACAGGCGTTTGTTGGTTGTTTTGTAACGATGATAATGGAAATATTGACTCAATATCATTCCCATGTCGCGGGTCAGAAATCCAAGTGTTTATAAAAGAATATCTATGTAATTTCGCGATCAGATTATCAGAGAACTATATAAAGGATGCAGCATGCTAACTAACAAACAAAAAGAACTCCGTGCGAGACTTCTTGAATTGGATACACCGGCGATTTCTGATGCATTGGATAGTTTATCAATAAACGGTGGTTTGCTAGGTATTAAGTGTAGAACTAACGGCCTTAAAATGGCGGGTCCGGCATTTACTGTTAAATACAAACCAATACAGTTTGATTCAAAACATTTTAAAAACGCAGGAAATTACATCGACAACGTACCTGAGTGCAGCGTGGTTTTAGTTGATAACCAAGGACGTACGGACTGTACTAGTTGGGGCGGCATACTAACCACAAAAGCCAAACTAAAAAACTTAGCTGGAACTGTCATTTTTGGATCCGCTCGCGATCTACAGGAAATCAAGGAAAAAGAATACCCTTTGTTCTCAACAGGGGTGTATATGGTTTCCGGAAAAAACCGAGCAGTAGTTGAAGCGACTAAAGTACAATTGGACATCAATGGAACAACTGTTAAAGACTCAGATTGGCTGTTTGGTGACATGAATGGTGTTCTGGCGATCCCCGCTGAACACTTAGAAGAAGTGATTTATAGGGCAGAAAAAACCGAACGAACCGAGTTAAATATTCTCGGTGCAATTTCTGGTGGCCAAAATCTCGAAGAAGCCAGAGCACAACACGGCTATAGCGAACCCTGGAAGGAGTAGTAGCGTGTCAGAATTTTCCAGTTATTGGAGTGAGCGTCTTGAGTTTCTAGACGTTCATTACCATGCAGATGTAGACCAATTCAAAAGGCGTTATAACGTTATACAAGCGGGGGAAATGTATCAAAAGTTAAAAGGAGGCGTGGTACTTAAGAATCATCTTGGTAGTTGTGCATCTATCGCTAGTTTGGCTCAAAGTCTTGATTTACCCGTTTTTGGTTCCACCGTTCTAAATGATATATCGGGAGGCCTTAGCATCCAGCCAATAAAGAATGCTCTTTGCCAATATGAGTTTAAGCTTAAAGGAAGAATGTTGGTCCACTTGCCAACCATTGTTCCTAATAAGCATAAGAGTAAGCTAACTCGTTCATATTCTAATGAACAGGTAGTTGAATTTGCCACTAGGTCTATAAAAATAACCGACGATGATGGCAAGCTACTCGATAGTGTAAAAGAGATCATCGAGTTTGCCGAAAACCAAAATATCGTTATTTCTACGGGCCACGCCGCAAAGCATGAAATATTCGCTTTGGTGGAATACATTCATGGTCATAGTAAAAAAGTTAGGTTGATGCTCAATCAGCCAGCCAATCCTATTACTAGCCTTTCTGCAAAGGAACTAAGGCAGTTTGAAGGATTTGACTGGCTATATACTGAACAAACAGCACTAACAATTTTATTGGGCTACCAATCGCTTGAAGACTTTGCGGATGTAGTAACTAACCAAAAAAATGTAGTCTACAGCTCAGATTTAGGTCAGATCAGTCAAATAGACATTCCTGAATGGAGGACTCAATCAGCGACTTGGTTTGAAAACATAGGATTAACCAAATCCAGAGTGCGGGAAATATCATTAGACACGCCACTCAAAATGTTGGACCCTGATTGATTAGCACGAGCATATCTTCAGAGACTTAATGAATTCGATAAAAGCTTTCTCTTTTGGTGATAAGTTTCTGTTGATATGCACGATATATATGGGAAGAGGTGGAGGCATGAACTCATCGAGAACTGTAATAAGCTCACCTTTTTCTAATTCTTGGGAAACAGTGAAATCTGGAAGGTAGCAGATACCTAAATTTTCACTAGTAAACCTTAAAATATCTAAGCTGTTATTAATGATCGTATTACCCTTAACCGCTACATCAACTTCTAGTTTGTTCACGACATATTTCCATGTTGCTGTTCTATTGGCAAAGTGAACAATACAGTTGTGATTTTCTAAATCAGCTGGTATTTTAGGAGTTCCATATTTATCCATGTATTTTCTGGTGAGGCAGGTTTTTTTTCTCCAGTGTCCTAGTTTAGTGAAATATAAATTAGAGTCAGGCAGGTTTCCGCAGTGAAATGCTAAATCGTATCCATGGCTAAATAATTCTAGGGAATGATTACCTGATATTAATTCCAAATTTATATTAGGGTGTCTTTCTATAAACTTATCTAATTTAGGTAAAAGGTGAAGGTTGTTTATAGAATGTGGAACACCAACTTTGAGTTTCCCGTTTATATCACTAAGAGCGCTCATCTGTTGATGCATACAGAGGTCATAGTCTTTAAGAAGATTGATCACATTCTCATAGAAGACCTTACCTTCGGTCGTCAAAGTAATGTTTCTTGAGTTTCTTTTTAATAAAGCAGAATTAAGCTTCTTTTCTAGAGCATTTATGTGTTTAGTCACTAACGCTGGCGATATATTCAGTTCCATGGCAGCAGCTCTGAATCCACCTTTAGTTACCACCATTCTGAAGGACTTCATTTCTTTAATCATGTTCGTATTGTATTTTTCATATGCTAAGTATGTAGCATATGAATACACCATGAAACAAAAGGATTTGTCAAACCTATTGTCCACTTCCCATTAGTGAGACACCTACAACCGTCCCGGACAACACCAGCGAAATCAAAGGCTTTTCTGGGCACTCTTTGAGCCAGCAA
>NZ_JASJOJ010000092.1:0-9672 GCF_038519165.1 Photobacterium sp. SP02 | reverse complement strand
CTGGTTCCAAAATGGAAATAAACACACAGGGATGGATATGTCTTACCTTAATTTGTCCGGGTCTGGCAATATAGGGCGCATCAGGAAACATCTCTTTCAGCTCAGGCACCAAAGGTCCATTTGGCCCTTGCTCAAAGCTGGTGGTCAATATTGTCGGCAACTTAAAATAAAGTGCCATATCGGCCAGTGCCAGCACATTGTTCTTAAATTTGTCCGGATCTATATCCCTGACCAGAGATAAAAGCCCGGTTTGATGATCAACCAAGAGCACTGCAGCATTGTCTTTATCCAGTCGAACATATTGCATACCCATCAGAGTTCTCCTCATGTTCTGAAATTGGATCATCCTTAAAAAACAATAAGATTGAAAAGTACATCCCGAAATGGATTTTGAACAGATAACATGGTGGATTCACTATCCCAAAGAATATAGTTGGCTTTTGATGATCAGGCCCAGCTCTATTCGACGACCCCATCATAGCGTCGCTTCGAATCAGGTTGGACAGACCTATCCCGCACAAAGCGAGTGAGTTTGAGAGAAGCTGGGTTGCAAACTAAACTCAGTAGCGTAGCTGCAACCTTTGAGCACAGAAGGCAAGCAATTTTGCGGTCTGAGTGCTTGAATCTCAGTCTTAAAAAGTGCCTCAGCCAGTCATCTTGTTGATCCGAATGAACGTTAATATTTGGTCACATATGTTGAACCAGAGGCGCCTGGTAGTTGACTTGATAAAGGTGCGAATCATGGCTAAAGACAAAAAAAATCCACCTCGAGGTATCTTCGAGTTCTACGAGAAAAACCCGGATTCAGCGGACAAAAAAATCTTTGGCCGGGTCAGCTTTCCGGACAGACGCGGCTTTTTGAAAGGCGCAGGTTTAGCGACAATGGCTGCTGTGCTTGGCGGTGCGATTCCTTTTCACCGTAACATGCCCGCAGGCTTGATCCCCGCCGCTTTCGCGGAAGGCCTGGATGATGTGGTGATAGAAGGTAAAGACGGCTTAACGGTACTGAACGACAGGCCGATGAACGCAGAGACCCCGCCCCACCTGCTCAATGACGACATCACGCCCACCGCGCGTCATTTTATCCGCAACAATGGTATCCCGCCGACGGAAGTGAACCCGGACGCCTGGAAGTTAACGGTTGACGGCCTGGTCGACAAGCCTATGACGCTCACCATTGCTGATCTGAAGAAAAACTTCGATGTCGTAGAACAGCAACTCGTGCTGGAATGCGGCGGGAATGGCCGCGCATTCTTCGAACCCAAAGCCACAGGAAATCAATGGACATACGGCGCCGTGGGTTGTTCTGCCTGGACAGGCGTGCGACTTGCCGATGTGCTGAAAGCCGCCGGTGTGAAAGAGAATGCCGTTTACACCGCGCATTACGGTGCGGATAAAGACCTGTCCGGCAGGGAAGGAAAAATCCCCATTTCCCGCGGCGTACCAATAGCCAAAGCAATGGGCAGCGAAAACCTGATTGCTTTTGCGCAGAACGGTGAAGCACTGCATCCGATGAATGGTGCCCCATTACGGCTGGTTGTGCCCGGCTGGCCCGGCTCCTGCTCGCAAAAATGGCTGACACGAATTCAGATCCGGGATCAAATCCACGACGGTCCCAAAATGACAGGCACGTCTTACCGTGTGCCCAACCGTCCTGTTGCACCGGGTGAAAAGGTGGACGAAAAAGATTTTGAGATCATCGAGCGAATGCCGGTGAAATCGCTGATTACTTCGCCGCAAACCAACACCACAGTGTCTGGCAGTGAAGTCTCGGTCCGAGGTCATGCATGGTCTGGTGATCGCAAGATAGAGAAAGTACAGGTATCCATCGACTTTGGCGCAACCTGGATGGATGCCGATCTTTCTGCACCGGCCAATGAAGGCGCCTGGCAAACCTTCACGACCAAGGTGAAATTTCCTCAGCCCGGCTACTACGAAATCTGGGCCAAAGCCACAGACGATCAAGGCATCAGCCAGCCTTTTGCCATTGCCTGGAATCCCAAAGGTTACCTGAACAACACCTTCCACCGTGTTGCGTTAGTCGTGAACGGATAACCGCATGAATCGAGCAAGCTTCATCGAGCGGGTTATCCCGCTCTCATTTTCTCTGCTTCTGTTTGGCAGCCTGCCGCTTTCAGCCAATGAAACCCTGATTGCCGCAGGCGAACAACAAGCTTTGGTATGCAAAGCCTGTCACCAGATGGGACCTGAAGGGGTGGCAGCCATCGGGCCGCCACTCTGGGGTTTAGCCGAACGCAGTATCGCCAGTGTTGAAGGTTTCCAATACAGCGAGGCACTCAAGCAGCTTCAGGGGCAGTGGGATGCCGCCAAACTTGATGCGTTTTTGGCCTCCCCTTCAGACTTCGCACCCGGCACCAAGATGGTTTTTCCCGGCGTGAAAGATCCGGGGGCACGCGCCGCCATAATTGCCTGGCTGGCAACCCAAAACCCGACGCCGCCGGATTGGATCACTGAATCGGCTGACGAGCCGGTAAAATCGCCCGGTGAAGGTATCCTGGCACCGGGAAAAGACATGGCGCTGGTGGCGTCCGCTTGCTCCGCCTGCCATTCGCTTTATCTCGTTACACAACAAGGACTCAGCAAAGAGAGGTGGGATGAGTTATTAACATGGATGGTTGAGGAGCAAGGGATGGATGAATTAGATCCTGATGATCGTGAAGCGATCCTTGTTTATCTTTCGACGTATTACGGGATGTAGGTGTTATTGAGCTTTTGGTTTAGTTAAGTCGGAGTTTGATAGTATGTCGCGCTTGAGTCCGGCGCCTGTCTCAGCACCTCAGGACGCGCGCCAGTTACTCTTTGCTGGCACAATGCGTAACCAGAAATGCCTTTAGGTTCTCTGGTGTTGCCCGGGACGGTTGCAGGCGCTCCCGGCGCCGACAACCTAAAAATTCGTCCTGAATTTTCCCCTGGGGTTGTGGATCATTTTCGTTTATAAAAATACGTTTGGTCTGTCATTCCCATGTCGATGAGAAATGAGCGCAGCAACGAGTGCAATTTCAGCTGTGTTGTTGGTTTGTCGCGCTTGAGTCCGCCGCCTGTCTCAGCACCTCAGGACGCGCGCCAGTTAGTCTTTGCTGGCACAAAGCGTAACCAGAAATGCCTTTGGGTTCTTTGGTGTCGGCCGGGCCGGTTGTAGGCGCTCCCGGCGCCGACAACCTGAAAATTCGTCCTGAATTTTCCCCTGGGGTGGTAGATCACTTTCGCTGAGGAAAATAAATTTGGTCCGCCATTCTCACAACGATGGAATTCCCGAATATAAGCGCCATTTCAAAAGTGTGATTGGTATGTTGCGCTTTCGTTCAGTCCCAAACTCAGCATTTTCTCATGCGATCAGAAACACCGGAATTAAGCTCAAGATACAAGAAACATCAAAGATGATCGCAAAATCTCTGACCTGTGAAGCCTCTTCACAACGTGTTCTTGCGATGCACTATCTCGCTCCTTTTTGAAACCAGGTTATGAGGCACCGAGGCTTTCCCATTCAGTCAGTAACTGCATAATTTGATAAGAATCTTGCCAGGTCGCACATGGCGCCACCAGCTCCTTACGCCCGGCTTCTACCGCTTCACGCACTTGACGTACTTGATAGAAGAAGCCGTCGCCTTGAGCACTGACTGCGATATCACGCTTTGACGTTTCATAAATTTCTACGCTGATATGATTGTCTAAAGCCGGTAACCATGGATTCGATGCCATTGTGATACTGCCTTTCGTGCCAAGCACAGTAAAATGGTGTTTCAAGCCATGGTCTTCGGCGGTATGTACAAAGGCTGTGTTATTTTCACCAAAACACATCAGCAGGCTCGATTCGCAGATATTGTTATCCTCTCCCCTTCGGCTCATTGCCTTCATCGTGCGATTTTCAAAAGCTTGTTCACCCAACAGGGTTTTCACAACCAAATACATCAAAGATACCGGGTAGCAACCCAGGTTATATAATGCCCCTTTGCTGGCAGGATTGACGAATTGCGCAATGGATGCGATATACGAAGTGTGAATAGAGCGCAGTTCACCAATCTCGCCAGATTCGAGTATCGCAACCAGCTCACGAATCAATGGATGATGCAGGTACATCAGCCCTTCGGCAAAAAACACCTGATGTTCTTTTACCGCTTGCAGCGCCAGCTCAGTTTTCGCCATGTCAATGGAAAGCGACTTCTCACATAGAATCGCTTTGCCTTGTTGAACCGCTTTCATTATAAAGTCATGGTGAAGGTGATTCGGCAAAGCAATATAAATAATATCAACCAACTCATCACTGATCAGCGCGTCATAGTCTGAAAATGTTTTCTCAACGGAGTACTGTCTGGCAAACGCCGATAAATTATCCTCTGAACGACCCGCTACCGCATACAATTCGCTTTTATCATCACCTTTGATCGCTTCCGCCATCACTCCAGAGATAAAGCTGGTTCCGAGAATTCCCCACTTCATGATGACATCCCTCCATTTTCCTGGGTTTCAAACACCTGAACTAACTGAGCCACATCCGATGCAATCAACGCTCGGGTATGTGGCATGCAGAAATGCGCTTCAATGGTGACAAAAATTATTTGGCTCATAGTGACTCTCTTGATGATTCAGGCTTCATGTTCAAGGCCAACTTTAATTAACCCTGCTCAATTGATAAACTTTCCTTCAGTTAATTCTTTATGAACTTATAGTGCGCAATGGATAAGTTAACCAGTATGAAAGTGTTCGCGTATGTTGTGGAACACGGCAGCTTTCGTCGCGCAGCGCATCACTTCGCGATTTCACCCACTATGGTTGGTAAGCACGTCAGCTTCTTAGAACAAAGCTTGGGTACACAACTGATTTATCGCACTACAAGAAAACAGTCACTTACCGAGGCTGGCAAACTTTACTATCAAGAGTGCCACCGAATCACTGAAGATATAGCGAATGCAGAAAACCTGATCCATACACTGATCAACCGCCCGCGAGGCACAGTTAAAGTGAATTGTCCGGTTACTTATGGACAGATAATACTTGCTCCGATAGTCGCAGCCTTTCTCGCTGAATATCCTGAAATCAATGTGGAATTGATACTCGACAATCGTTTGGTCGACCCATTTCAAACCGATGCCGACGTGATCGTCCGGATTGGTGAATTAGTTGATTCTTCCCTGGTCGCGAGATACTTAGGTGATTACCAAATGACATATTGTGCCGCGCCTTCTTATCTGGAAAAGAACGGACCAATTCACTCGCTGGATGATCTCAGCCATCACAGCTGTTTAGGCTTTCAATACCATCAGGGGGAGAGTCAACAGGTAATCAACCTGCCATCCAACACGTTGAGTCATAGCAACACCAGACTGACTTCAAATAATGGCGATGTATTGAAATTTGCCTCAATTCAAGGCGCTGGCGTACTGCTTCAACCCAAGATGTTGGTAGAACATGAAATCGAATCAGGACGCTTGGTGGAAATACTCAAAGACGCAGTGCCAGAAGCCAGGCCGATCAATCTTCTTTACCGCTCAAAGCACCTGTCTTTGAAGAACCGTACCTTTGTTGATTTTCTGCTTGATGCTTCAGGTTTTGGGACATTTCATTAAAGGAGAAATGGACTGTACCTGCCATTCTCGCGAAAGCGGAAATCCAGATAGCGAGTACCGTTGTTGTGGCTCGGTGGCTGTGACGCGCTTTCGTTCAGTGCCAATCGCAGCGTTGAGGTGCCACTCATTACTGGGGTCGAGCGCTGGTGAAACTCGGCCAAGCGCCAGAGATCATGTAACTAACTGAAGTGATGAGTCACCCAGTTGTCACTAGAACGAAAGAGATCGGGCAAGACGCTTCGCCCGATCTTTTGGAAATGATGCGCCGCCACGGCAGGCCGCAGGATATTACCCCGCAGCCAGCGCATCAATCATTGCATCAAGCTTCACCGTCCCAAGACGGCGCTCAATGCCCGATCTGTCTTGAAAAGTGATATGACCAGAGTTAAGACCCTGAGTCATTTCGATAAATCCGTCGATGGCCGCCGCTGAAAAGCCTTGGCCAGCAATTGATTGTACCCAGTCTGATTCCGGTATAGAAACAGGCTGTATCGCTTTTCCAAATTTAAGGGATACGTACTCCGCGACATCATTCGGGGAATACCTATCGGGACCTTCCAGGTCAATGACTCGTACGCCGAGCCAGTTTTCACAGAGCGCTTCAGCCGCGATACGGCCAATATCTTCTGTTGCGATCATCGGGAACTTTTGATTCAACGGCGAAAGAAAACTGGGTAATTGGCGCTGGAGTACAGCCATCTTAACGAGCGGCCTCCAGTTTTCCATAAAGTAGGCTGCACGAAGGAATGTTACAGGCAATCCTGTATCGATGAAACTCGTCTCAAGCATACGATTCATGGCGATCCAGCCGGTTCCCTCAGCTTGTTCAGCACCGATTGATGAGAGAGCAACAATCTTGGCTAACTTCGCCTCTTTTGCTGCCGCTGCAATGGTGTGAGCCATCGCTCTAGCCTGTGAAAATAGATCCGCTGATGAATACTGAGGTGGGCTGACGATGTACACACCGTCCGCACCAGAAAAGGCCCGGCAAAGGGCAAAGCCATCTGAGAAATCAGCCACAGCGACTTCCGCCCCAAGCGTCGTCCACACATCTCCCGCGGGCTCATCTCGCACCACAACCCGCACACGTTTTCCGGCATCGAGTAATGTTTTTGCTACAGCAGATCCTGTGCGGCCTGTCGCGCCTGTGACAACATACAATTCGTTAATGCTCATCAATCCTCTCCTCGTTCAGAACCATAATGGATTCGATGTGAGGAATGCTATACTGCCCACCAACATATGAAAAATGCATGAAGGCTATATTGAGAATGCAAAAAGTGGATATAGGTAGAGTCGATCTCAATCTTCTCAAGTTGTTTGACGCCTTACTGAAAGAAGGCAGTGTGACTGGTGCGGGCGCACGATTAGGGCTGAGCCAGCCTGCGGCAAGTCGAGGTTTAGCGCGCTTACGCCGATTATTGAACGATCGGATTTTAGTTCGAACAACCAACGGATGGGAGTTTACACAAAGAGCACTCGCATTATCGGCACCGGTGACCAAGTTATTGGATGATGCTCGCGCAATCGTCGCACCGTCGGAGTTTCATCCAAGCACCGCATCAGGGAAATTTACTGTTGCCACCGCAGATCATTTAGCCCTCTTACTAATGCCTGAGCTGGTCGCTAAACTTGCCTCGTTGGCACCCGGGATTGATCTGGTTATGCCAGCAACAGCCGGTGACAACGTTGATTTGATTGCTCAGGGTAGCGCAGATCTGGCAATTGGCTCTTTCGAAGGGCTTCCTGCAAGGTTTTACAGCAGGCGACTCTATGATGAAGATTTTGTCTGTGTGGTACGCCAAGGTCATCCGATCATCGGCGCAGAGCTGACACTCGAAAAATTTGTCTCGTTATCGCATCTTTCGGTGATTATCACCGGCCAGGGAAGGAGTACCGTGGATGAAGCGCTAGCGCAACACGGGCTCACCAGAAGAATTGCGGTACGAACCCCTCACTTCTTGGTTGCTCCCATGATTGTGGCCGAAAGTGACTTGATTCTGTGCATTCCGCGAAGATTGGCCCATCAGCTTGCCAAGTCGGTTGCTATAGAAGTACTTGAACTCCCGGTAGAAATACCGTCATTCACCCCATCAATTATCTGGCATGAAAGGCAACATGATGATCCTGCCCACATATGGCTTCGCAACCTGATTGTAGAAATCGCCCGGAAACTGTGAACAAAAGCCGTCGTTGTGTTTGGCTTGGTTAACTAGCATCAATCTTATTGATTGTTCCAAGAGAAACCGCAACCAGTTTTTCTTCGTTATCTGTTTTGGCGTATACCTTGCACTCACAGGTAGCTTGGCGCTTTCCAGAGTATAAAACTGTTGACCTGGCAATCAATCTGTCTCCGATGGCTGGCCTGACGTAGTTCACTTTATATTCTGAAGTGACACAGCTTCCCAATACTGATGCTCCAGCAAAGGTAATACAGTTATCAGCCAAATAGCTAACGACACCACCATGTGCAAAACCATTGTTTTGCTTGAGATCATCTCTCATATCAAGGCTCAATTCAGCAGTGCCGGCCTCAAAAACGTCCAGCTTTGTCCCCAAAAGCAAACTGAAAGACTGCTGTGCCAGGATCTCTTTCCCTTTCTCTAACATATTGCTCAATTTTTATCTCCTTACCGATATTCCGGAAATCTCATGCTCAACCCGCCGCGCATGCGTTTGTTAGGCGTCTACCTCTACTTTCCACCATTTAGGTCTTTTGGAGATATAGGAATGCCCTTTTGGAGCGAAAGCTTTAAGGTTGGGACTATCAAAGACCCCCAAAACAATAGCAATCGTTGGCTCATCATCAATCGCACCAATCGTGCTACCACAGACAGAACAAAATGCTCTGGAGGAATAGTCAGAAGATCGCCATTTTGAAGGTTCACCATCAATACCCGTCCAAACGATATTTTCTTTAGGAAATTCAACCCATGCCTGGGTTAAAGCCCCTGAATGGCGTTGGCATTGTCGACAGGAACAAGTGTGCGGTTTTAATACAGGACCTTTGGCAGCAAACCGAATGTTCCCGCAAAGGCAACCTCCCTCATAAATTTTAATTTTCAAAAGTTAAGTCGCTCCTATAGTTTGCAACATTCTAGTCTGACGTCCACGCAAAGCAAACGAGGTAGAAACGTCGCATTTGTTATGCCTGTGCCAACGTTTTCAATGAACTCGGGACAATCAGCTTGTGAATTGGAGCAACAAAAAACATGTACACTTTGCCAAAAAAATTATGTACATGCACCACTGTGGTTGCATGAACTATCACCTTGTCGCCTTCTACGTCCAGCAAAAACGACACTCTCACATCAAGGTGCTTGTCACTGTCCTCCAAGACGATTTCTGTATCACTGTTACTATGTAACGTGAAAATACCAATCCGCTCACCAAGGTTCATGTTTGTTGGGTTTTTCGCTGCAACGGCATCCTGAAGCCTGCCTAAATGCTTTAATCCAAGCATTGATACGATACGATTTCTCGTTGCCATTAAGAAAGAAATCCACGCTGGCGTTTGTTTCGCTATTTCAAGATAAACATCAAGTGCGGTCTGATTTTTGTTGGGAATTTCATGTGAAAAGCTATCAGAGAAATAAGCCCCTTTCGCATAATCAAACAACTTAGAATGTTTTGGAATTGCCATGTATTTCTCCCAAAGGCATAACGAATGCCATGAAGTTCCGCTCATCAGGCCCAGCCACACTTGGAATGACTGAACACAAAATCACTAGACACCACCATTTCACTATCTGTCTATGGCATTGATTATGCCAAACCAGTTGCAGTATCCACGCAGAAGATCACCGAAGCAAGGTGTTGATCCACGAACCACTTTAAAAGGGCATCAATTCTTGCTGATCATATGTCGCGCTTGAGTTCGGTGTTTTTCTCAGCACGGCAGGATGCGCGCCAGTTACTCTTTGCTGGCACAAAGCGTAACCAGAAATGCCTTTAGGTTCTCTGGTGCTGGCCGGGCGGTTGTAGGCGCTCCCGGCGCCGACAACCTAAAAATTCGTCCTGAATTTTTCCCTGGTGTTGTGGATAACGCTGGTTTATTACTCGTCATTGGACTGATCTGATCCAATAT
>NZ_JASJOJ010000091.1:0-9785 GCF_038519165.1 Photobacterium sp. SP02 | reverse complement strand
CCCGTGAATATCGGCTACGACAAAGAAGGGGATTGTGCACATACCTGGATACGTGTTCACCGGGTAGGGTAATTGTTAGTTTTTGCAAGAATGGCCATCACTGACACTGATGGCCATTTTTTATACGTAATATCGGAGATATTCTTTATGCCGAATTGGTGAAAGAGGTCTTTGTTTATTTGAGATAAGGGTTTTATTTGTACACAGCCTGTGATGAGCAAGAAGAAGTTTTGCTTGTTTATTGAACAGTGATTGGGTGAGGTTGAAATATGATATACCTCTTGTTTACAGGCGGTATAGCCTAATCTGGCTTAATTCTATAAATATGCTCTAGCTTCAAGCTTCCATAATGGATATTATTTGCACTTTGTAACCAGGTGTAAATCGTCAAAAATATGACGGATTCCTGATTGTTGCTTGTGACTTAATCTCACTTTCTTGGTTGGTATGAAAACAATAATAGGTTTGATATTAGCTACAGTGCTTGCTGTGGTTGTTGGTAATTACTATCTCTGGCATAGCGCAGGCGAAGAGATAGAGCCTACAGAGCAGGAGTACACTAAGGACCCTGCTGATCCCATACTTCTCGAAGATAAATATTCTGTCGAGAAGCTGAACTCACAAGTGAGTGTTCAGCAACTGAGAAAACTTGTTCTGAAGGATGAGCAGGAAACGCTTTCAGAGTCTTCAGATCTTCAGCAAGACATTCAAGATTATGATCTCAATCAACTGGATGAAGACATTTCCTCATTACAACAATATTTGAATAAGGAATAACAATGCATCGCTTCATGTTGGCATTGCTCACACTCTTTGTACCTTTTTCATACGCCAGCACAGTGGGCTCTTTACCCGGCGAGTTATTGGTGGATTCTGGTGCTGCTATGTATCAGATACCGCTACAATTGCCTGAAGGACGGGGTGGTAATACTCCGCAATTATCTATTTCTTATAGTAGCCAAGGATCCGGCTATAGTGCTTTGGGCCCAGGTTTTTCACTGTCAGGGTTGAGTGCAATTACTCGCTGTGGTTCGACCATAGGCACAGATGGCTTCAAACGTTCACCAAATTACACCCATGAAGATAATTTTTGCCTTGACGGTTCTCGGCTGATCTCAGTGTCAGGCCAGCGTGGTAAGAGTGGGTCAAGCTACAAAACTGAAATTGATCAATATAGCCAGATTACGCTGAGTGGCGATTCGCTTGGAACTAGTAGCCAGTTTATTGTGAAAACAAAATCTGGCGATGTGCTGACCTATAAGAATGACTCAGATAATTTAGTGTGGCTGCTGGCTGAATCTACCGATACAACCAAGAAAAATGTTATCAAGTACAGTTATACAAATAATAACCTGATTCGTCAGATTATTTATGATGCCTATACCGTAGGTTTTACTTATCAGGCAAACACTTCTTCGTTACAGAATGGCCTCATTAGTAAAGTCAATGGAAAAGTAAAATCTCAGTACGAGAAACTTTCAAAAGTCAGTATTGCGATAAATGGTAAAGTAAAGAATTACTATAATTTATCATACACTGGTGCAGACTTCAGTACGAATACACCAACACGGCTTGCTTCTGTTCAATATTGCAGCGCAAACGGAACCTGTTTGCCGAAAACCAATTTTCACTGGAACGGAAATTCAGCATATAGTTTGAATCGCTCATTAGCAATCAAGGTCCCAAACTGGTCAACGAGTGGTCTATCTGATGGAGCTTGGGTTGATGTAGATGCTGATAAAAAACTTGATTACTGTCAAAAATACTCTCGAATCACTACTGATAGTGTTTCTGCTCTTAACCCCAAGAGAATTGACTGCAGACTTGGTAATGAGAGTACGTTTACTCATACCTTTAAATATAAGGATGCAAGTGAGAGCTGGTGGCTTGATATTAATAATGATGGCAAAACTGAATACTGTGCGTTGTCAGGTAGCAATTTATACTGTTCGAATTTCTCAGCAAGTGGTGTGAGCAGTTTTTCGATTCATATTGGCTCTTGGGGAACGGATAAAAACAGAAGGTGGTGGATTGACCTAAACGGCGACAACCGGATAGATTTTTGTCGTAGTGACGGCAGTTTATTACGTTGCAGTATTAATAAAGATGGCCGTTCTTTCTACGAGAAAAAATTTAATATTTCTAACTGGGGTGATATCAAGAGAACCTGGTGGGCTGATATTGATGGCAATGGCTTTCCGGACTATTGCCGTTCTGTAGCAGATTCAGGGAATGGTGGTACACTCCGATGCGATTTATTTAATGGCGACAGAATTTCTGCCACCAAGGATATTCATATTGATGACTGGGGCTATGACGATCGTCGTTGGTGGACGGATATCAACGGTGATGGTGCCAGTGATTACTGTCGTGCCGTTGGCGATAAATCTGGAGCCAATAGCCGGCTTCGCTGTTCTCTTGGCTCCGTTGGTAAAGTGAGTGATCTGAAAACGGGTTTTGAAGTTGCTAACTTCGATTGGGGATATAGCGATAAACGCTGGTGGGTGGATTTAAACAAAGACGGAAAGCAAGACTATTGTCGTGCTGTAGGCGATCACCCTAATACCTATATGCGTTGCTCTAGCATGAGTAGTAGTAGTTCATGGGCAGACTATACTTATAAGGTTGGTGATTGGGGATACAGAGATAAGAATTGGTTTGTCGATACCAATAGTGATGGCAATGTTGAATACTGTCGTCATGTTGGTGATAAATCAGGTACGAATAGCTATATTCGCTGTAGTGAAAATACAACGATAAAGCCTTCGCCAAACTTGTTTACTGGTGTGATAAATGGGTTAGGGCATTACTCTTCTGTTTCTTTCACGACTTTATTTGATGGTCAGGTTTACCATAAAAATGCGTTATACCCAGGTGATAAACGTAAGCTGAATTATCAGTTTCCGAGATTGAATGCTTACGGACCCATGTATATCGTGAAACAGCTTAAATCTGAAAATGGGGCTGGCTCAAATCGATTTAATACGTATGACTTTACTTATGGAAGTGCAAGCTATGACCTGCTTGGTCATGGTTTTTATGGCTTTAAGTGGATACAGCAGAAAGAGAAAAATGATGGTCAATTGACTCGTGTTCGTGAAACTTATTACAACACTGAATTTCCGCTCAATGGCACAATAAAAGAAAGTCGTGAATATTTTGGCAATAAGTCTGTCTTATTAAATAAAAGTATAACGGAGTTTAGTAACTCTATTTCTTTGACTGCATCCCATTATGAACAACAGATTTCTGAGACGGTGAGTCTCACTCCGATTTTTGGTAAAGTGGAGTTATTGTCGACAGCAGAAACATATAAGTATGAAATGTACCATGTCAATGGTAAGGATTATTTAAAAGCACCAGATAAATTCATTCCAATTCATGGGGATATAATGATCCCCGTTGTTATCCCTTCTCATGAATATTATGAATTCAGTAAAGCCGGAGCTTACTCTTATGATAAAAATGGGAACCCTACTCATTTTGCTTCAGTAAAAGGTTTGTCAGCAGCAGAAATTGAAAAATTGAGACCGCTAATGCATGGCCCTTCCGATGCCACTTATGTCATTTCTGCAAGTGGTACAGCCTCGAATGGACATGGTTATCAAACCTTAACGAAAACAGTGAATAAAGTGTCGACGGCTCGTGTTTACCAAGTCGAGCAGAAAAAAACAACTGAGCAGAGCTATGATCTGAATAGCCAGTTGGTTTCTACTGTCATTACCGAACATGCCGATATCGATAAATTTGGCAATGTCGGTAAGGTTACAGTATCGACTACAGCGAAGAACCCGCTGACACAAACTAATGAAACATTCACCAAGCAAACCAAGAGTATCTTTAAGAACGATACCGCTAAATGGCACTTAGGCCGTTTGCTGGAATCTGAAGTGGTTCACACTGATGCTAAGGGCGAAACAGAAGTCAGAAAAGCATCGTTTGAATATGATTCCACGACAGGTTTGTTGCTCAAAGAAGTATCCGCTGCGGGTAGTCCGCTTGCCTTAACAACGACCTATACCCGCAATGATGAAGGGGTTGTTGAGTCTTCACTCATCACTGGGTTTGCTGGAAATGGCGGTATATCTCAACGCTCGTCATCCGTGAAAAAAACTTACGCGGGTGATTTTGTTAATGTTATTAATACCAATACACTGGGTCAGTCATCGACTCAAATAATTAATCGCTACAATAATTCAGTAATTGTCAAAGACAGTAACGGTCTGGTTGCTGCCACTTATTACGATGATTTTGGTCGTGAAGTGAAAAAAGAAGTGCTCAAAGGAACCGCCGCACAACTGAGTACTTCTGTTCAATATCTGCCCGCGAGTCATTCACAGTGCAGCAGCCTTAAACCAAATAATCAGATTGTATATTGTGTGGTGACCCAATCGGATGGTGGCGGTGAAGCTAAGCAATTCTTTGATAAATTTAAGCGAGAATGGCGCACAGCAACGCTGGCGGTTGGCGGTAAGCGCTGGATCATAAAAGATACCTTCTATAATGCTAAGAATCAGATTGTCAAAGTCAGCCGTCCGTATTATCAGGGTGACACACCACAATATTCGAATACCATTTATGATGCTTTAGGTCGTATTCAATCTGTCTCGGAACCCGGCCCTGCTGGTAAAGGTGATGTGTATGCGTCTTATGTTTACGAGCCGCTAAAGGTCACAGAAACGGATGCCTTAGGGCGCAAAAAGACGACCTTTACCAATGCAATGGGTTGGGTGATTCAGGTTGATCAACCTTTATCTGCAAGTGTGAAGAATCAATATACCCCAACCGGTAATCTGTCGATGGCAACGGGTGCGGGTGGTGCCACTATCATCAATACCTATGATGATTTGGGGAACAAGACAAGCACAAGGGATCCTGACCTTGGGTTTTGGCAGTATGAATATGACTCGTTCGGAAATCTGCTGAAACAAACGGACGCCAAAGGGCAAAGCGTAGTCATGCAATACGATGCGCTCAACCGAATGGTGAAGCGGGTTGATGAAAAGCTCATTGTTGAAAACCAACAACCGAAAAGTCAGTTTACTGAGAGTAAATGGTATTACGACAGCTATGGTGGGGAAACCTGGCAGGGTGCGCTAATCCGTTCAGAAGCACCAGGCTACCTGAAGAAACTCAGTTATACGAGCTTTGGTCAGTTGCGCAAAGAAGAAATTTTCACGGCTGATCACACATTCGCTCGTGAATTTGAATATGACAAGTTTGGGCGTGTGGTGAAAGACGTTCGGCCCAATAACTTCACACTTGAACATGAGTACGATGCCGTTACAGGTGCGTTAACCGGTGTTTATGGTGCGCCGAGTCAGTTTAAACTCGATTTCAATCCTGCAGAATATAACCAGGTCATAAAGCCTTTGCTGGCTGAGGCGCTGGCGAAAGCATCTGATTATGTGAATAAGTCAAAAGAGCTGCAAAATCAGGCCATCACCTACAATCGACGTCGTGAAGAGTATAATTCGCTGTTGGATCAGGTAAAAAATGTGAGTGGTGGTACATCTGATATTTATAATCAGGTTAATCATAAAACGCTGACTGTTTACAGAGATTCGGCAGGCGATATTTATCTGGAAGTGCCAGACAACTTTATCCTGATTCACAATGATGTCAGTATTCCGATCATCACACCGCCGTCATATCACTTGAAGCTGGTCGATGGCCAATTGAGCAAGGTAAGTTTGGCTGACTGGACGAGTAAAGTATCCAGCCTGGAGGCAACAGGCGAGAGCGCGTTCTTTGGTGATTACAATAATGACGGTGTTTATGATCTGACCCGTTTGGCGATCAGCAAGGCGATGCCGCAGATTTATGACAGTCTGGTCAGCAAGTATTTTCAGCGTCTGAACCAGCTTGCGTCTGAAATTCAACGTCTTGAATATGTGGAAGATCATACCCGCATGCAGGCGACCACATACGCAGCAGCGGCTGCTCAATTGGTGACGTTAACCAAACAGACTTTACTGGTTGCTTCCCGCTATGAAAACTTGAGTGAACAAAATCAAGTTCAGTACGCGCAACTGACAGACTTAACAGAGCAGCAAATTCACAAAAATCGTGTTTACTACTGGAAACTGAACAGCCTGGATGCAGAAGGGCGTATTACGGCTGAATCCTATGGTAATGGTTTGTTCAACCAGTACGACTATAACGAAGGGAACGGCCAGCTGCAGAACATTTCGACACATCAGGGTAAGAAAGCAAAACGTCTGCTCCATTATCGCTATGATGCGATGGATAATGTGACTCTGCGGGAAGATATCATGACGGGTATCTCTGAGACGTATACCTATGATGCTCTGGATCGGCTGAAGACCAATAAAATTATCGATACGATAGGTGCTAATCGTGATAACCCATTGTTTAATAAAACCTACAGCGTTGACTATGGTGTAAACGGTAATATCACCTATAAGTCGGACGTGGGCCACTACGCGTATCAGGATAAACAACATGTTCACGCGGTGACCAGTGCCGGGGATCGTACCTATCAATACGATTTGAACGGGAATATGCTCGAAGGTGACGGTCGTGTCTTTGAATGGAGCAGCTTCAATAAACCGACCAGAATTACCCGTGGCGATAGCTGGGCAGCCTTCAGTTATGGGCCGGACAGAGCTCGCTACCTGAAAACCAATCATAAAGGGGATAAAACCTGGTATCTGGGTAAAGCCTACGAGCGGATTGATTACAGCAACGGTGATGTTGAACACAAGCAGTTCATCAATGCTGGCGGTAAGCTGGTTGCGCTCAATATCGACAAGAAAACCACCAAAAACGGCACTGAAGCATCGGTCGACAGGCAGTTGCGCTATTTCCATAGTGATGCGCTGGGCAGTGCTGATCTCATCACGGATATCTGGGGCAATGTGGTCGATCGTCGCAATTTTGATGCCTGGGGCAAAGAGCGGGATTTTGTCTGGGAGACTGATAAGTCGTTTGTACAGCAGGCCTTAATGACCAACCGGGGTTATACCGGGCATGAGCAGGTGGATGAAGTGGACTTGATCCACATGAATGGTCGTATGTATGACGCTACCCTGGGCCGGTTTGTCAGCGCAGATACCTTTATTCAGGCACCGAGCAATAGCCAGTCGTTTAACCGCTATAGCTATGTGCTGAATAATCCAATGAAGTACAACGATCCAAGCGGACATTTCTTTAAGAAGTTGTTTAAAACAATTAAGAAGTACTGGCGGGTTATTGCTGCTGTTGTAATTGCTGTATACGCTCCATATTTATTAAACGCGTATTTTGCAATAACAAATGCTATTGCTTTAGGTGCTATTACTGGATTTATTTCAGGTGCCGTTGCAACGGGAAGTTTCAAAGGTGCTGTTATTGGCGCATTTACTGGCGGCGCTTTCGGTGGGCTTCATTATATGGGACAGGGTTTCTTAAAAGTAATAGCTCATGGTGTAGCGGGTGGTGTTAGTAGTGTTCTAAATGGTGGTAAGTTTGGCCATGGGTTTTTGTCAGCAGGTATTACCCAATCTCTTGGTAATGTAAAAGGATTTTTTGTAGAGAGCCCTCAAACATTTAGTGAACGATTTAGAAATGCGATATCTGCTGCAGTAGTTGGTGGTACATCATCTTCTGTTAGTGGAGGAAAGTTTTCAAATGGAGCGCTAACGGGTGCATTCTCAAGGCTTTTAAATGATGACTTAGCTTATAAGAGTCGGATGAAAAGCGAAAAGAGATATGATCTCAAAGATGGATTTGAAGCTTTTGTTGATGAATACCCTTATAAAGGTGAAGCACGACATGAAATTCATGTATATAAAAATGGAAATGAAGTTGGGATTTTTCAAGATGGAGATTGGATTAATAAACATGGGCATTCAGGTGTGCCTGAAGGTTTTAATGATGAAAGTGCTAGAATACTTAAAGGGTTAGATGTATTCATGATTCGTCGCCAAGGTAGGATACCTCATAACGCAAAAATTGGTAAAGGTATGTTAAGAGGTTACGGAAGATATCTGCCATTTGTTGGGGTGGCTGTAACAGGACTTGATATGTACAATTCTTCCTCTCCTTGGCAGACGTTATGGGAAGGTTTTGGTGTTGGTTCAGTTGGGGCAGGCTCAACTTGGGAACCAGACGGAATTGAAGTCATATACCCTGATAATAATTAGGTCCTAAAATGAAAGAGTTACAGTTTTTTAACAAAAAAGCATTGAGCACCCCCGGAAAGGGGGTGTTTGAAGAAGCATTTAAGCGATATCAATCTTACATTGAAATAAATAAAAATAAACTCCCCAAAAATGTTGTAAATATTGTTAAGTCTGATTGGTATTTCAACGCAAGAGATCCGCGGTGCCCTAAAGATGCCTGGCTCATAAAGCAACGTCTCGATAATGAATATGACGTTGTTATTCGGGAAAAAAAATCTGCAGAGTACGAATTAACTTTGCTAGGGGCTTATCATGATTGCCATCTCCATTTTATATATAAGTCTGTGTATGACATTGCTGTATATGGGTATGGAGGCTCTCTCATACGCAAAGATTATGACCCTTGGCGTATAGATGAGTTTTCAATAGGAGATGATGGTCTTCTGACACATTCAATATATTTCTTATCAGGGAATGTTTGGGTTATAAAGTGTCGCGACTTTGATTTTAGGTTAACTAAGATTTAATGAAATAGGTAACTAAGCAATATAATTAGTGTTGTTAGGAGAATAGTGTGAATAAACTTATAGTAATTGCTGCTATGTTTTTTGCTACAACTTCCGCCCACGCCAACTACCACTGCACCGGCGAAGTGAAACATTTTGGTGTTGACAGGTCAAACCTATTGGTTAGTAACGGCTTTGGCGTCCACAAGTTGTGTAATGTATCCGAAGAGTATTGTAAAGCATGGTTATCTGCTGCTCTGTCAGCCAAAATGTCAAACCGGAAGGTGACTATTTATTATGAACACCCGTCAGTATCAGGTAGCCAAAACGGCAGTCGCTGCAATGAAATCGGTGACTGGGTGGTGCCAGAAGATAGCGTTTACTATTTCCAAGTCTTTTAAATGGCTATATTGTTATTAATTGAGAGAAAACATGAATAAAAAACATGCAAGCTTGGTTAAGGGGTTATTTATTGCAGCTGGGTTCCTGAGCACGCCGTTCGCTAGTGCAGATGTACTGTGTGAAGGGAAAATTCAGAATGTATATAAGTGGTCAGACAGACAAATGTTGTCTATTCAGGTAGCCACGCCTGAAGGTGTGACGAACTGGATTCGGATGCCAACCAAGTCGGATGAATCGATGGCGTTAACTGCATTTGCCAGTGGGAAAGTTGTTCGGGTTCGCTGGGAAGGCGATCTGAATTTTACCAAGTGTGTGGATGGATGGCCGCATAATACCGAATTTGAAGGCTGGTGGTTGATTAAGAGCTAACACTCTTGGTTTTTTTCACGTTAAGTTGGTTGGAGAATAAAATGAAAAAATGGAATAGATTACTGATTGTTGCGTTGTCGCTTTTATCTTTTAGTTCACATGCAGAATACAATGCAAATATGACTGGCGTAGTAACGCAAGTGTTAACTTACACGGATGGCAACCAGATTTATTTCTTGCTGAAGAATCAGCCAACATCACACCCCAGCTGTAAACCTGATTTGTTCGCCATTGACGCGAGCACTCCTGGTGAAACCCGACATCAGGTACTGTCACGGTTGCTGACAGCCTATGCAACCGGTAAACCCGTGAATATCGGCTACGACAAAGAAGGGGATTGTGCACATACCTGGATACGTGTTCACCGGGTAGGGTAATTGTT
>NZ_JASJOJ010000090.1:0-9941 GCF_038519165.1 Photobacterium sp. SP02 | reverse complement strand
CGGAGCAGGCATTGACTCTGCCGCCACACTGTTCCCAGACACAATTATCCCATCGGCAGGCAAGCTTTCTCCGGGTAAAACCGTGACCACGTCACCTGTCTTTAGGCTTTTGGCTGCAATCTGGCGACCATCAACCAAATTTGCCATAGCCGGAATCAATTTAAGCAGGTTGGCACTGGCTGCAGCTGCTTTACGGCGCGCCCGCATCTCAAGATAGCGGCCGATTAATAAAAAGAAGGTAAACATCGAAATGGATTCGAAGAACACTTCGCCCTTTGCTGTGACAGTGGCATAAAAGCTGGCCACGTAAGCAAAGATCAGCGCAATAGAAACAGGGACATCCATGCCTAATGTGCGTGCTTTGAGGTTCCGCCAGGCATTCAGATAGAAGGGCAATGCCGAGTAGAGAAGTACCGGGGTGGCGAACAGAAGGCTGACCCAGCGGAAATAGTTTCGGAAGCTCTCATCCAGATCACCAAATACCTCGAAGTACAGCGCAACCGCCAGCATCATCACCTGCATGCTGGCTAAGCCGGCGATACCTAAACGGTACAGGTAGCTCTTCATCGTATTGTGGTAATGCTGCTCTTGGTTATCCGCCTCAAAAGGGGCCGCTTTGTAGCCTAAACGGTGAATGGCGGACAAAAGAGTGCTGAGTTTAGTCTGCTCGGGGTTCCAGCTGAGCAGAGCACGGTGCGTGGTGGTATTGACGCGAATGTTAACTAAGCCTGTTTCGCGTTTGAGTTGTCGTTCAATTAACCATGCACAGGCGGCACACGACACGCCTTCGAGTGACAATGTCACTTCATGTGTGTTGTCGCTGGTCCTGACAAAGTCTTGCTGAATCTCTTCGTTGTCATAAAGGGCCAGGGACTGTAATTGCTGAGGGACCAGATCAGCTTTATCTGCTGTTGCGGTCCGGTACTCATAATAGGATGTCAAACCACTGTCGACTATTGTGCTTGCCACAGCGTGGCAGCCCGGGCAGCACATACTGCGTGCTGTTCCCAGGATGTCGACCGTTAAATGGGTATCGTGTGGTACAGGATCACCACAGTGGTAGCAAGAGGTTGTCATCCTTTGTTTTGTCCATACAGCTTAATCGGATCGGATGAGGGCAGGTTAAGACGGCCATTCAGCTTCCATTCGCCCTGAAACGGCTCTACTTCGACAAACCATGGGCCATCAATCGACTCTGGTGCTGTAAATCGGTAGCGGCCTTTTTGGTCCGGGCTGATCATTTGGGTAAAGTCTTTTTCCGCTAAGGTGCGGTGAGTAAAAAGCACTCGCAGAGTTGGAAAATTAGGCAATTCACCTTTATCGAGAGATAGAGTGATATCTTGCTCAGCAACCTTGATATCCGCCTTTATTTTCAGGGCGTCGGCGACACGCAGCCGCGAAAAGTCCTGATTGATGCCTTTTCCTTTCTTGTAATAGTCTTCAGCAACCAGATCCACTTTGTTCTGAGAGAATATATACAGCGCAGTCATGCTGTATGTAATGGATAAGGCTGGAATCGCAATTATGAACCAGGGCCAAAACTGCTTATACCATGGCTTTTGCATTGTGAATCCTTTTAGTATGTATAAAAAGAGCCCCTGATTTTAGCAGGGGCCCTATGACTTAGCTTCAGTGAAATTGTCAGCAAACGTCAACAATTAACTGATTCGTAACAGAAATCAGGATCACTGCCCGTTGTTGCTCAGGCCCCATACATAAGCAGAGATAAGCTGAACTTTTTCTTCGCCCAGAATGTTATCCCAAGCCGGCATGACTCCCTGACGACCGTGAGTAATAGTATCAACTACTGCACGACGTGAGCCACCATATAACCAGATATTATCCGTCAGGTCAGGCGCACCAAATGCAGGGTTACCTTTACCATCCGTACCATGACAGGCGGCACATACCACAAAGCGTTGTTTACCGGCCGCGGCCTCTTTGGCATTCACTTTACGGCCAGACAGGCTCAGTGCGTAGCTTGTGACTTCTTGTACACCGTCTTCGCCCAGGGTGTCAATCCATGCAGGCATAGCGCCTTTACGGCCATGCATCAGAGTGGTTTTGATGGTTTCAGGTTCACCGCCATACAACCAATCGTTATCGGTCAGGTTAGGGAAGCCCTGCTGACCACGTGCATCAGAGCCGTGGCACTGAGCACAGTTTTGCAGAAACAAGCGCTGGCCGACACGGCGAGCATCTTGATCGGCTGCAATTTCTTCGATTGGACGAAGATTGTTACCAGACTCGTCATAGGCAAGGGCTTTAAACAGCTCGCCATAAGCTTGTTCTGCATCACCTAACTCTTTGGCATACTGATCAAG
Source organism: Photobacterium sp. SP02 (assembly GCF_038519165.1). NCBI lineage: Bacteria > Pseudomonadati > Pseudomonadota > Gammaproteobacteria > Vibrionales > Vibrionaceae > Photobacterium > Photobacterium sp. SP02. The sequence goes on along the minus strand of NZ_JASJOJ010000090.1, from coordinate 7,617 downwards.
CTCTTTCGCTTGCTGGGAGTTAGCAATAGAGGCTTTTGACTCAGCCACTGTACGAACAGTCTGATCTGAACTCTGCCAACCCAAAAGACCCTTAAAATTGCCCAGGCCAGGGTATAGCGCCAGGTATACCAAAGAAAAAACGATGGTTCCCCAGAACATGTAAGACCACCACTTAGGCAGTGGGTTATTGATCTCGCGAATACCATCGTATTCGTGGCCCATGTCCTCACCTTCTTCAACACCCATTTTGTCCTTGCTACACCAAGCAAGAATGGCAGCAATTGCAGCCAGGGTGCCAAGCGTGATGACGATGATCCATACACTCCAAAACGTCGACATTCTTATTTGCTCCTGTCTTTTTCACGCGTGGCCATATCCTTCTCCTCGTCTGCGAATACTAAGTTAGCAGCTTCGTCGAACTGGGATTTACGGCGTTTACTGTAGGCCCAAAGGACAATACCAATAAAGCTACCGAACAGAATTACAGTCCAGATACTATGAATGGTTCCGATATCCATGGTGCCTCCTTATTTCATCGCGTGACCTAGAGACTGAAGGTAAGCAATAAGTGCGTCCATTTCAGTCTTGCCTTTCACATCATCACCTGCTTTCGCAATTTGTTCGTCAGTGTAAGGTACACCGAACTTATCGCGGAATAAGGCAAGTTTTTTAGAGGTTATTTCGCCATCCAGTACATTTTCTTCCAGCCAGGGGAAACCGGGCATGTTAGATTCTGGTACTACATCGCGAGGGTTGCGCAAGTGCACACGGTGCCATTCATCGGAATAACGTTCGCCTACACGGGCCAGGTCCGGACCTGTACGCTTAGAGCCCCAAAGGAACGGATGTTCCCAAACACTTTCACCGGCAACAGAATAATGGCCGTAACGTTCAGTCTCTGAACGGAACGGGCGAATCATCTGGCTGTGACAAACGTTACATCCTTCGCGGATATAAATGTCACGGCCTTCCATTTCCAGGGCTGTGTATGGGCGCAGGTTTTCTACTGGCTCAGTTGTTTGTTCCTGATAAATCAACGGCGTGATTTCTACCAGCGCACCTAAACTGATTGCTATCACAATCAGGATGGCCAGCAAACCAACATTTTTTTCAACAAGTTCGTGACGAAAGCTCATCAGTTTTACTCCTTATGCTGGTTGCTCTATGGCTTTTAAGCTGTCTTTCGGTGCGACAATTGTTCTGTAAGCGTTGTAAGCCATCAGGAACATGCCGGTTAAAAAGATCAGGCCGCCACAGAAACGCACGAAGTAGAACGGATAAGACGCTTGCAGCGCTTCAACAAAGCTGTAGGTCAGGGTACCGTCGGTATTCACCGCGCGCCACATAAGACCTTGCATCACACCAGAAATCCACATAGCTACGATGTACAGAACCGTACCAATAGTGGCCAGCCAGAAATGCACGTTCACCAGTTTGATGGAGTACATACGCTCTTGACCGAACAGTTTTGGAATCAGGTGATAGACCGAACCGATAGAAACCATGGCAACCCAGCCTAATGCACCGGAGTGTACGTGGCCAATTGTCCAGTCGGTATAGTGGGACAGGGCATTGACTGTCTTAATCGCCATCATCGGGCCTTCGAAAGTAGACATGCCGTAGAACGACAGTGACACTACCAGGAAGCGCAGAATAGGGTCATAGCGCAGTTTATGCCAGGCACCGGACAGCGTCATGATACCGTTGATCATGCCACCCCAGGATGGCGCAAACAGTACCAGAGACATCACCATGCCCAGTGACTGAGTCCAGTCAGGCAATGCGGTGTAGTGCAGGTGATGCGGGCCAGCCCAGATGTACAGAGAAATCAGTGCCCAGAAGTGCACGATAGACAAACGGTAGGAATAAACAGGACGACCGGCTTGTTTCGGGACGAAGTAGTACATCATACCCAGGAAGCCAGCAGTAAGAAGGAAACCTACGGCGTTGTGTCCATACCACCACTGAACCATGGCATCGACGGCACCAGAGTAAACAGAATACGACTTGGTCATTGAGACCGGAATCGCCATGCTGTTAACAATGTGAAGAACGGCTACTGTCAGGATGAATGCACCGAAGAACCAGTTTGCCACATAAATGTGGGAGGTTTTTCGTTTAATCATCGTTCCGAAGAACACGACTGCATAAGAGACCCAGACGACAGCGATCAGAATATCGATCGGCCATTCTAGTTCTGCATACTCTTTACTGGATGTTAATCCCATTGGCAGTGTAACCACTGCGGACAGGATGACGGCTTGCCAGCCCCAGAAGGTGAACGACGCTAACTTGCCACCAAACAACGTGGTTTGACAGGTACGCTGAACGACATAGTAAGATGTCGCGAACAGTGCACTGGTACCGAAGGCGAAGATGACTGCATTAGTATGCAGCGGGCGCAGACGGCTATATGTCAACCAAGGGGTGTCAAAGTTAAGGGCCGGCCAAACCAACTGAGCGGCAATAAGTACACCAACGCTCATTCCAACAATTCCCCACAATATGGTAGTTATGGTGAACTGACGAACGACCGTATAGTTGTAGTTTTGATCAAGCTGCTTTTCTTGGCTCATGTTGCATGCTTCCACTAAAAAATTTCAACTACACTCTTGTTTCTTTGCGAACAACTTCATTTCGCAATGCCACCCAAAGCTTAGACAAATCCTGTGTTGTTTTTATAAACAATTCGACACGGAAATTGCTATTTTGTTGTAAAAGTGGCATTTTCAGCACGCATAATACTTGAGATAAGAAATGATTGACAGTGTGAAGGGTGGGCTCATGTCGCGGCTCACTATTTTTATGCAAAAAGTTTGAACTATGTAACATGGGAAATGTATACAATCATGGCCGCACAGAAACTAACGAAAGCTCGCTTGATCCAAATTCTGCTCCTACTTGCTGTTCTGATTGCGGCATTCGTATGGAGAACAATTACATATACATCTGACAATAAGGCAGAAGAAGCACCAAGGCCTTGTGAGAGCTCGGTAGATAAATGTACTGAGAATGAAGCGAAATAGAAGCGGAAAGCACTGCAGGTTGCCAGCCTGGGAAAAGGTAAGAAACGGGTACCGGTAGTAGTTCCCTTTGTATTTAAAGGTGCCAAGTGAGGCAGAGCAAGGGGACGATTTGTTCAATCGGTATCAAGAAGTCTGTGCGATCGCTTAAGTTATTGAAATGTTGGGTACTTTAATGATTTAACGCAATGTTGCTCTGATAAGACAAACATGCAAGTTCCAGATCAGAAATCAGAACATTATTTTTCATTTTAAATTAATTAAAGTTCATTAAAAACAATTATATAGAATTAAACTCTCATCCATTCACTAGGTTGAATCTTTTCCCGTGCCATTATGACGATTTTTTATCCAAAACTCGGTTCGAAACGTTGAAAACCTGACCGTTGATGTGCAAGGCCTCGTTGCTCACTAAAAAACGTACCATAGCTGCCACGTCTTTGAATTGATTTACATCATTTTTTACCGCATTTGTCCGGTTAAGAATATAGCGGGCAGCATGGACAGTAACATCAGGTGATAAGCTATTGGCCAGAGCTTCAGTCAGTCCAACCAGGCCCTGGCTGCATACGGCGAGCAATTCACTGTTAATGGCAGATTCATGAGGGGTAGGGACAACATGAACAATGGTCCCTTTCGTTGCTTTCAGAAGAGGCAGGCATTGCCTGGCGGTGAACAAGGTTGCTGTTAACTGGTGGTGAAGTGCCTGGTTCCAATCAAATAAATCCATTTCAGTGAAGGGGATGTCCACATCGGGAAGTGATACCGATGGGTTAATGACAAGTGCATCAAGCCGGCCAAATTGAGATTCAATCTCCCGGGCGGCCGCGGCAATGTCTGATTCTTTACTGCAATCTGTATTGCGAAATCTGACTCGCGGCTCCTCTGCAACCAAATCATAACCCGCATTTTCGTCATTGCTCAGTGACATGACAATAGACTGAGTAGCAGCAAGCTCTTTACAGATACGCTTGCCTAACTCTGTCGTTCCTTCTGTGACAATGATTACTGGTTGCTTTGTCATACCCAAATCTGCTTTGTCGAATAGTTAAATACTAATAACGGTAAATCGCACACAGACTTAAGAGTTTTTTTTATAAAAATTCAATACTCTGCTGATCCTCAAATTGAAACTGTCTATTATGGGGAAGATACACACTCAGCCGTGAACACTACATGGAAATTGTTACCAGCTACTCAACGATAGAAACCACAGCAGCAGCAGTAGATGAAGCTGTCAGTCAACTCAAAGCCAGATTAGTACGTCCCAGCTTGTTGTTGGTGTACTTTTCAGGGCATGACAATGCGCAAGTTATCCGAGAGCAACTTGTTGCTGAATTCCCCGATACCCAAATTTTAGGCTGTTCATCGTGCCAGGGTATCCTGACAGAAGATGGCTATTTCCCTGATCGGGTGATTGGTTTATGGGCTGTTTTTGATTTCAATGGCGCGTATGGCTCTGCTTTGGTGTCTACCCATCAGCTTCCTCATCAAATGGCAAAACAGGCATTGCTGAAGGCCATTCAAAATACCGGACGCTCGGGGGAATTACCTTCACTCGTTTTGCTGCACGCAAGTCCTGGCGCTGAAGAAGAGGTGATACAGGCCATATCTCAAGAGTTTGGCACACCAGTACCTATTATTGGTGGGAGCGCCGCGGATGCAGGGGTTTTGGGGGAATGGCAGCTTTTCACCCAAGATCATTCAGCTTCTGAAGGCGTTGCAGTGAGTGTCTTTTATCCATCATGCGACTTAAGCTTCTCTTTTCACTCAGGTTACGCAGAAACTGATCGATACGCCGTGGCGACTAAGGTTGAGGGAAGGGAACTCATAGAACTTGATCACCGGCCGGCAAAAGAGGTCTATGAAGAGTGGATTAAACAACCGTTAGAGTATGGTCAAAGCATCATGTCTCTCTCTGCTTTACATCCAATTGGCCGTATTGCGGGCACCTTACATGACTTGCCCTATTTTAAGCTCGCTCATCCCAATTCTGTTACTGCGCGTGGTGGAATCACATTGTTTGCTTCTATAAAGGAAGGAGAGAAGCTCTACCTGATGACGGGGACAGAAGATAATCTGGTCAACCGGACCGGCCGCACAGTGGATGGATTGCTTCATGATAGCCATCAGCAGATCGAGGCTATTGGCGGGATAAGTATTTATTGTGCCGGCTGTATGCTCCAGGTGAAATCAAGGATGGACATAGTTGCAGAGAAAATGCAGCAATCTATGCTCAACGCGCCGTTTATTTGTCCGTTCACATTTGGGGAACAAGGTCAGTTTCTTGGTGGTGAAAATGAGCATGGTAATTTAATGATTTCTAACGTTTTGTTTTACCGGGAATGATGAGCATGCCAGGCAGAGAAACAGAAACCCTACAGGAAACCTTGCTTGCCTTACTCCGAAGCCAGGAAAGGGAAAAACAGCTCAGAGATGAGTACTCTGCTATTTTAGCGGGCATGTCAGCGATGGCTGGCGCCAATAGCAAGCGGCAAGTATTCAATAGCCTGCTCGCTGTTTTACGCAAATATATTGGTTTCGAACACGCTCTGGTGCTGACTCGTGAAGATGAAACGTCACATCTGGAAGAGCTTGTCACCACCTGTACAAATTTTGAATCTTGCTCCTGGGAAGTCAATCAAACCTTTATACGTGCTATCAATGGTGAAAGCATTGCACTTTTCGATCCGCTGCAAGTTGCCGAATTTCGTTATTTGCCCAAAGATCAGATAGGACTTTGTCGATCAGTGTTGATGACGGGAGTGAAAGTCAGTTCAGGTGACGCGTTATTGCTATTTTTGCATTCTCAACCCGGCCAGTTTGGCGCTTCATGTAAAAGAGTGCTGGCTCGATTTCGCCCGTTACTTGAGCGCGCAATCATCGATATTGACTACAGGGAAAGATTGCAAACTCTGGTGACAGTGCGAACGCAAGAGTTATTACACAACCAGCAACGATTTAAAGACTTTGCAAATACTGTTGGTGACTGGTTTTGGGAGATAGATACCGAATACAGGTTTACGTATATCTCTGCGCCAGACTTATCTAATCACGTGATTGATAAGAAAAGTTTGTTAGATCTCTTTGATGATGATAACGATTTCCAAACCAAGCTGCGTAATAAATTGCTCAGTAATGAAGATTTTGAAGACCTGGAGTGGCAGTTGCCTGGTAATGAGGGTGGGGCATGGATTAGCTTCAGCGGTAGCCCGTACTTTAGTAAACACGGAGAACTTCGGGGATATCGGGGAACAGCGAAAGATATCACCAGCAAGAAACAGCGTTTAGTCGAATTACAGCAGGCTCGACAACAGGCAGAGTCAGCAAATGCTGCTAAATCTCAGTTTCTGGCAATGATGAGCCATGAAATTCGCACGCCTTTGAACGCCGTTCTTGGTTTGATGGATACTTTAGCGGACTCAGGACTGAATATTGAGCAGCTTAAATGGGTCAATCAAATGGAGCAGTCTGCTCAACTGCTTCTGACGATCATTAACGATATTCTGGATCTCTCTCGTATAGAATCAGGCAAGTTTGATTTATACATGGAACCCATGTCTGTCGCAGATTGTGCAACGCTGGTCGTTGAACAACTGCGCGATCAGGCGCAGAAGAAAAACATCGATTTGAATATCCGGGTTGATGAAACAGTTCCTGAAAAAACGCAAGGAGACAAGAACCGCGTAACTCAGGTCATGTTTAATCTGATTGGCAATGCTATCAAATTTACCAACAGTGGCTCTGTGAATGTTGTTGTCACGACAACAGATAATGAGATTGTGATTAAGGTAATTGATACCGGAATCGGCATCTCTGATGAAGCACAGAAAAACCTCTTTAATCCGTTTGTTCAGGCAGACGGCAGTATTACAAGAAAATATGGCGGTACCGGTTTGGGCCTGGCCATCAGTCGCCATCTTGTCGGAAAAATGCAAGGCCGCATATCGCTGGTCAGCCAGTTAGGCCAAGGTAGCTGTTTTTCTGTGTTTTTACCGATTGTTGAAGCTGCAGCTGAAATTGAAGAAGAAAAGCTGCCGCAAAGAAAAGTTCCGCGCCGAGCATTATCAATTTTGTTGGCTGAAGACAGCAAGACAAACCAGATGGTCGCAAAACTCATGCTGGAAAAACGAGGACATCATGTTCAAGTCGCCGACAATGGGCAAATGGCACTGGATATGATTAAAGCGTCACCCGAACAATTTGATTTGATATTAATGGACATCTCTATGCCGGTTATGGACGGCATGGAAGCAACCAGAAAGATCCGGGAAAAGCATGTCGATTTACCCATAGTTGCACTGACGGCAAATGCCATGCACTCTGATCAGCTTGAATATCAAAAAGCGGGCATGAACGGCTTTTTAGCAAAGCCGATACGTGTCACTGAACTGGATAAATTGCTGAGTGAATACGCCGAGTTAGTCTCGCTGGCATAATTCACGCTTACCGACGAACGCACTGGCGTTCGTCGATCTTAGGTAATTCCACCTGACATTGAAGAACCAGGCAAACTGAACATTTGCAGCAGGACTTAAATATAAGTGTGAATTACCTATTTTATGGTAAATCAGCGTTATGGTTAAATAGCCAG
>NZ_JASJOJ010000008.1:0-121052 GCF_038519165.1 Photobacterium sp. SP02 | reverse complement strand
GCCTATTTGGAGCAAGTAATATTGGCGGGAATCCAAGGTTTGGATAAGAAATGAGCATACGTGCTCTCGCCCTGGTAAGCAGTGTACTGATAAAGTATTGGCCCTTCTGGGTGTCGCCATAAATACGGATATATCCGCCATCTTTTGTAGGGCAGTCAGCGAGAGGAAATTTATCTTTAAAGACGATGTAAGCTCGTGAGCCAGAGTTATCTCCTTCATAGAGCAATTCCACAGGTTGTACGTAGTATTGCCATTTGGAATGAGCAATAGATGAGAAAGCTAAAATAAAGACAAAGAGTAACTTTTTCATTGGAGATCCTAATAATTATCTAAAAAATTTTTATTTAAATACGATGAACCGATTTATAGATGGTTCGCAAACTTGTTTAATTTTTCGCCATCAATATTGATTTTCTTATCTGCTAAGAATGCAGTTATCAGCGAGTTGCTCTTCACGTCATAACAATCCGCATCATTCGGGATGATAAACCGCGTCCCATAATCGCAGTTGCTGAGTTCCTTATTAGAGTAATCCTGTGTGGAAAACACTAAGCCTCTATCCGTTGGGTAAATCCAGCTAATTCGTGTTTGATTAGACAAGGGTCTGCTTGACTCGAGAGAGGAAGTGAAAGTGCGACGAGATACAACTATTTGTTCATAACTCTCTAACCTTAAGTTATTTCAAAGAAGAGTCGATCCCATTTTATATGAGCAAGATGCATTGTAAGCAAAAAATCGAACATATGCATTGAGTTTTCATTAGCGTTGTATAATATACGCCGTTGTTCATATTGAAGTGCTTTTCTTACCATTGCGATTTGAGAGGCGAGCTTTTGCGGTTAGCTGCAATTGTAAGCAAACAAATGGAATTGAAGTGTTCCATTACTCACATCAAGGTTGCATCGAGTCATTTTTTCGACCAAGTAGCCCGAGTAGAGCAAGAAAGCCTCAATGAGACAGGTGATCTTCAATATGAGACCTAATTTGCTCGCTGAGGATGGAAGATGAAATTTAACCCTTTGTTATTTATTGCTATTTTTGCTTTCTGCTCTGTTGCTCAGGCTGAAGTGCCTGACCCCCAATTGATTAAGCAAATCGGCTGTGATCAGGAAAGCCAGCAGTGCGCTTTGTCGTTCGGTATTGAAAAAATGGGACCTTCAGGGTGTGCCTCGAACAAAATCAGTTGGTCGAGTGAGACAACCCAAGGAAAGCTGGCAGTGGCACTTCTGTCTTCCGCAATGATGACGAAGCATCAGGTAGCTGTTGAGTTTGACTCTTTCTGTGGTGAGAACGGCCTGCCTCAACTCAAATCGTATGAAGTTCTGGCGAAGTCGGCACAAGAAGGAGCCTGAACATGAAGCATAAAATTGGCCTGATATTTTCTTTATCTTTTGCAGCGGTGGCTGCTAATGCAGCGGAAGAAGTGAATACCATTCAAAGTATTCAGTGTGATATCAAGGCAACACATTGTCAGCTGGTTCTCGACAAACCCATTTTCTCAACATCATGTACGAAAAATGCAGTCGTTATACCTGCTGAAAAGCAACAACTAATATCCGTTTTGAGTTCAGCAATGTTTACAGGAACACAAGTGAAAGTCCATTTCGCATCTGAATGTGTCAATGGCGCTTATGAGCTTCAGACGTTTGATTTGGTTCAGTAAGGATAAATAATGAAAAGAACAAATTTTGGTTTACTGAGCGTCTGTGTTCTTGTTGGCTCCCCACTGAGTGTAATCGCGGGCACAACAGATGACTTCTGCTTCAACGATAGCATTTATCCCGTTCACCGGGATCGGGCCTGTAATCTTGAAAAATGGGTGAAGAATCAGCAGGTGCCGACTCAGCTTCGACAGGTTGATATAGAAAATTCAGCATCTTTGCTTTTGCAACCTGAGGATTTGGCGGGCGATTTGCTTCTGCGTCAGAATGACAATTTTTTAGAAGTGAGTAAACGCTATCAAAACTGTAAAGACGTTTACGAAAGCTTCAAAAATCAGACAAATCAGACGGCGGGAAGTATCGAGTGTAAGACCGGGCCAAACGATTTTGTGCCTTCCAGTCATTACGGCTCCGGTAATTATTGCTCTATTTCAGGTAATATTGAAACCTGCTATTCGCCGAAGTTGACGCTGACACCTGGCGTAGCAGATATCAGTCAGATTCAGCCGGTGACTGAATACAGTGGTAACCTTGTGAAGACCACTAGGAAAAATGAGTTGTCCTACCGGCAGGGTTATATTCCGGTGACAAATGGAGGTATCACGTTCTTTGTGAAAGGTACTGTGACGGATCGGAAGCAAACTTCTTTGGTGAATGAGCAGCTATGGTCTGGTTCGGTCAAATCTCCTGTGAACCCAACGCCTTATTTTGAATTGTCTTGTGTGGGTGAAACCAGGGTTGATCCAGTAGCCATCAGCCTGACTTACCAAGATAAGAACATGACCCAAGTCGGATTTATCGGGGGGGCTTTCATCAGCGCTTTTGATAAGAGCAAGTTCGAGATATTCAAACAAAAATGTGCATCGAATGTCCAGCTAAACCTAGTGAACTATCATGATATTGCAACTGAAAACTGGTCTTTCAATTTTGAAAGGACGGGGGGGAGCTATATTGATGAGCTGGTTCGGTTCGGTGAGCAGCTTCTAATAGATGTGAAATATGTAATTGATGAACATAATATATTGCAGAAAATCAGCCCAAATGCAGATACCATTAAAAATGACATCCGGGCTGAAATTAGTGCAAATTGGGAAACAATTTCTTCTACGGTTACTGTACATGACTTTTTTAATGCCGGTGCAATACCGCAACGTTATAAGAGTGACGGTTTTTCAGCGACCTTTGTTGTAAATACAGAGCTGAGTGTGATAGGGCCTGATTATCTACCTATGCCGAATTTTCCTTTTATGGCGCAACTGGTTGAAGAGTTGAAAGGCGAAGGAGTATCGGGAATTGACAATATGTTTAATTTATCGATTGGTAATCTGAAAAATAAGGATAAAACAGCGAAGTATTCAAGTGACTTTTTAGCGAACTGGGATTCAATGATTGTCCTATCTCATATTTCAGGTTTGATTAATGGTGAAAACAATGACAATACAATCGAAGATTTGATATTTCAAATTGAGTTATTGCAAAAAAGAAGTCAGAAAAATGTTCAGGGGATCCGTTCAGTGATTGAACATTTCCTATATATTGCTTCTATTGCAGATGCTGCGGAAATCGAAAAGCTCAATGATCTGAGAAGTAAACTGGAAAAGATTTGATTTTCTAGTTGGTATCAGAGGGTAAACTTACCCTCTGATATTGCTCTGTATTTTATATTTCAAGTTAACACTGGGATAGGGTATGAAACTTCGCCTGCTTTCGTTCTCTTTCTGCATGATGATGATCCCTTGGACATCATCTGCAGCGAATGTCACCCCTGAAATGCTGGATAAACAGCAGTATCAGTTGAATCAGATTAATTACCGGCTGGATGAGGTGCTGGACGCCTTAACAAAATATGACCTGGCTCGCGAGCAGTATTATTTAGGGCAAGATGGCTCTGCTGCGATGGCTGAAGTTTGGTATCAGAAACATGTGGCATGGCTGGAAAAAATGGATCAGCTCAGGCGATCGATAAGTAATCATCAACAGCTAGCTGCATCAGATACCGGTATGTTTAAAAGCCAGATATCGACATTGATGACCGAGTTATTCCAGTCTCAGGAAGAAGCAAAGAAAATATACAACCGGACAAAAATGGGTTTACAGCTTTTAGAGGGAATCCCTGCCTATCCGGAAAATTATATACGGGAACTAAAGTCTGTCATTGTAGCGCTGAATGATAATATTGCACTAAATTATCAAGCGTTTGAAAGTTTAAATACAGACTTTTCTGAGCAACACCTGAAGCGGCTAGAAGATGCATTGATTATGACGAGAGAAGTACTCCAGGCACTCATTAATCGCTCGAAGCTTGAGTTTCCGGAGCTCACCGCAGCATTACAAAAATTGAATGATATATTTGCGGTTGACCAATTACTGTCAGCGCGAATGGATAATGCTTCCAGAAGCACTGCATTTATTCAGGCTTATGCCAGGAGAGACTGGTTTGCAGCGGATACACGCTTTCAGCAGTTTGAAATACAATATCAGACAGACATGAAGGTGATTGTATCCAGTCCTCTGGATAATAGCCTGAAACAGCCAGGTATTGATTTTATAAATGACCGGTATCAGCAGGCAAAATATCAGCTTGATATGAATCAGGTTCGTGCTTACTCGCATTTATATAAAAAGTACATGGACACACTTAATATCTATGTTAGACGGTGTCAAGATGAAGGCAATTATCAAAAGTATAATTGCGCCTTATTAAAGACTTTAATTGGTTTGGATTTAAACTCGATCAAAAGTATGACTCTCGAGCAACAGCGTTATTTATATAAACAGTTAGTAAGAGTTCCTCAGGCGCCATATACGGAGATAAGCCAGTGAATAAATTGATAAGATATGGACTGTTTTTATTCTATGTTTTCAGTTGTCTCTCTGTTCAAATGGCTCATGCTGCAACCCAGAAAGTTGAAGATGGAGAGGATGTTATTCGGCTAGTTTTAGGTGATCGAACGCCGTTGCCGTATGAACCATTCACACCTGCAGAATTAAAAAAATTAGCAGATGATAATCCTGATGATGAATTATCAGTTATTGTTGAAGGTGGGGTGACCTATTTATTGATTGATTTGAGTATTCAAGGTGACGCTACTGTAGATGTTAAAGAGCCATTTAAAGTTGAAGTAAATGAATATGTAAAAATGGCCAATCAATTAGAGCAGCAGATTGCACCATTTGGTTATTCTTTGAGAGATGATAGCTTCGAGCAACTTCCTGTAGATCTATACGAATTATTCAACGATCCGGAAACCATGAGAAAACGCTTGCTGGATGCTTTGCAACTATATGCAAAAGAAGAACTGCTACGTCGTTTAGATGCGATTGATCCAGGTCAGTGCCCACAAATTGATGTGGAGAAGCTGGTCGAAAGAATTAACCTGAAAGCAGGAGATCTTGCACAAAGCAATGGTATAAATCTCGATAAGAAATATCGCCTGAAAAGTGGCGATTTGACGAAATTTGATGAGTATATTCGAGAGATTAATAATACAAATAAAATACTTTGTGCTTTAGGATATAATTTACCGAGTGCGATAGGGCTAAATATTGTTTATGAGGGTGGTGTAGCCAAGGTTGACGAAGATAGTATTCTGGCCATGATTAGTGTTGATTTTGATCTACAGACCCTTGTTGACTCTTTAGATTTAAAGATATCATTGGCTTTTAAAAGTTTAGGGTTACCAATTCCTGGAGGCGAGAGTATTTTATCTTGGGCGCCGCTGCAGGAAGCGATGAGTTGGGCTTCTGAACTAATTGAAATTGATGAATTTAAGGTAAAACTAAAGATACCTTCTCCAGAATTTTTGAAGGCAAAAATCACAGAGCTTGGTTTAGATTTACCACAAAATCTCAAAATGCCGGAATTTCCTGTTATTTCATTTAATAAATCGTTTACGCCACCAACACGTGAAGGTTTGAAAGTTAAGAAACGGAAAGACTGGAATGGGTTCGATTTAGGCAGTCGTAAAGTGTTAGGTGCGCAAGCAAAAGCCTACTATGAGATCCGGGGTTCTGAAGAGATACAATGGGGTATCGCACTCGGACGTGCTGATGTTTTTGTGTTCGGGAAGACCAATAATGCGATTGGTGCATATGCACAAGCTGAAGTAGGGCCGAAGTTAGTCGAGTTTAATACCGATATACAAGTCATGGGTATGCAACTCAATAAAATTAATAAACGAAGCACCACTGACCCATTGGCATACGAAGCAGAACTCTTGGGGGGAGGTGACGGCTATAGCTATGACTACAAATATACCCAACAGTTCGCAATAGGTCCTATCCCTGTGTATGTCTCAGTAGGTGTTTATGCTAGTGCAAATACAAAGTTGAGAGTCGGCCTAACATTTACACAAGTCTATGCTGAGCTCGTTCCAATTGCGAATGCAGGTGCATTCGGAGAAGGGGCTGTGGGTGTTGCGAAAGTGCTATCTGTCGGAGTGAGGGGTTCTGTGGATGTTTTGAATCTACAAGTACCGCTTCGTGGTAAAGCGGGTTTATTTTTTGCACAAAGTGGGGAGCCGTACTTAAAACTATCTTTGACATCCGATGCGTTAATCAGGGCATTGAACGGTGATATCAGTGCTTTTGTAGAATACCCATGGATAAAAATCTGTAAGAAAAAAGTAGGATTCATTAAGATTCCTTACCCTTGTATTAAAACAAAGAAAAAATCTAAATCCATTTACAAGTATGGTGGCTATGCTTGGCAAAAGTCGATCATGAACTGGGGGCTGACATATGGTTACCAGGGTGTCCATGTTAGTGGATCGATGCTGGACCAGACGGATCGTAAAGAGGCTGCTGCTTTACAAGGGAAAGTTGATTTGTATCAGCGTCATCTGGCTCTCGAAGACTACAGTCAGAAAACGGAAGCCCGAGTTAATGAAGTCTTTAATCTGGTGAAAAATACCTTAAATGCAGAGGCAACGACTCTACTGCCGCAAAAAGATGCAGCGCTGAGAATTCAGTTTCAGCATTCACAAGACAATATAGAACAGTATGAGTCCTGGCTGTTGTCTTCGATTGAACATAATACTCAGCGGACGATGGTCGCCAAGCAAAAGAGCATGGTAACCACGGAATGGTTAACAGATTCCAGTGTCACTAGTGATTCACCTGGTGTTTCCTCAGAACAGCAGGTAGAGAATAATGACGCCGCAGTGCTGAGAAGCCTGCATGGATTCTTGTTTTAGTTGTAATTGTTAACCCTGATAAATGTAGGTAACACATGAAATACAGAGCTGCCGTATTTGGTTTGAGTACCATTATTATTGTGAGCTTTATTTTCCTTTTTTTATACAAAGTAAAAGGTGGCGCGTATGTCATTGAATATGAACCAGGTAGCTCTTATCGCTATGAGGTGAAGTACCAGAACCATGCGGCCGGTATGACCAGTCTCATGGGGCAGGGACATTCTTATCAGCCAGACTTAAAGGTGAATTACAGCTATACCGGGCAGATGCTCATCGATGTGCTTGAGCAAACGGATCAGGGTTATACACTGGCATTCAGGTTCCAGCCTGAGTCATTTATTGCTGAGATGAATGGCAGCACCAGTAGTCGCTGGCCGCAGGATGTTGTTGTTTATGCCAATCTGAATCGAGATGGTTTGTTCAATGAACTGAAATTTCAGGAGACATACTACGAAGAATTTTCTCCCCTGTTAAAAGACATAATTGCACAGTTCCAGATTTCACTTTCAAATCAGGGGAAGTCCAACTGGCAATCCATCGAGGCAGATTTTTCATCTGCCTATGACGTGTATTATGAGATTGACGAGGCGTTGATTCCGAGCTGGGATGTCCACGTGAATAAATCTTATCGCCCCCAAAATGCTTTGTTGCGACTAGAGCAGGTTGTTGACATTGATGTCAGTCGTTTCTCAAAGCGCATTAGCCAAATTGCAATGGAACGAAGTAAAGTAACCTATTCTGCCAGCGGTAAACTGGCCGAGGAAAAAGCCCACTTCTCGGCTGCGTTTTTGTCTGTTACTGATGTGCCTGAAGCTGACAGTAATACAGACAAAACCTTCGTCCGCGATACGCTCAATGGCGAGTATCAGAGAAAGTTGCTGGAAAAGCAGATGTATGAGCAGACAGTGGGGACAGAGAGTCTCACTACCTTCAGGACCCGGCTGAGGCAGATACCATCTCTGGATAATCGGGGTAAGGCAAGTCTGTTTTATCAGTTGAGAGCATGGGTAGCACTCGATCCATCTCGTTTGGAACAGATAAAGCTTTGGCTGAGTCTTTATCAGTCAGATCATCCAGCTTTTCAGATGTTGAGTACTTTGCTGGTATCAATCGGAAGTCCTGAAGCACAGAACATTTTGCTGGATGCGATGGCTTCATCTTCGCCAGAAAAGCAAAATGCAATAATGCTGAAATTGATTTTTCTGGATCACCCGACACAGGAAAGTGAGTCGGCTGTTCGTGATCTGGCAAAGTCACTCCCTTCTGAAGAAAAAAGGTTGCAAGCGCAATTAGTTCTTGGAGGTATGGCCCGTTTTTTACAAGATGATGATCGCGCCAGAAGCTTGGCTATTTTTGACGAAGTCAAAGAGCAACTTACTGCAAGCAGTGATGTGCAGAAAATTGAAGACGCTTTGAGTGTAATCGGGAATATGGGGCTGACGGAGCAAACTGAGTTGGTCACAAGGTATTTATCGCATGAAAGCAAGCAAGTGCGTTACTCTGCGCTGGATGCATTACGTTTTGTGAATACACCAGAAGCTCAAGGTGTGTTGTTAAGACATCTCTCCGATGATGATGGCCGAATGCGAGAGATCTCTTCAACTGGCCTGAGCTACACAACTCCGGGCCCAGAATTTGTTGATGTGTACAGAGACAGACTGAAAGTCGAAAATAATGAATATGTGATTCGACAACTGATTGACAATCTTAGCCAGATGTCAGTTCAGTACCCGGATTCAATTCAGGTATTAGAAAACTATATTCCAAAAATTGGTATTACATCACTAAAGAACCATGGTGAAAGTGTTTTGAAGAGCATGAAATCAGTTAGTGATTGAATAATAAAGAACGTTGTTATAATGAGATGGTTATTATGAGGTTGATTAAATTAATTGTTGTTTTAATAATGTTTTTCCCTGCGCTTTCTTGTGCCAATAGTGTTTTCACGCCGGGTAAAGTAAGCAAAATAATATTGCATGACTGGGGGCGGGTACTAGTGTATTTGGATAGCGGAATTAATACTAATGAGGGTTGCGAGAAAAAAGCGGCAATTGTCTTAGATAGAGGCAATCAGCATTTTGCTGAAATGTATTCTTCATTGCTATCTGCTTATCATGCAGGAACTAAAGTGGGTGGCTGGGTTAATGGTTGTGATAACTTACATAAAGCTCCGGTTTTAAGCAGATTAGATTTAATGCCAAAGTGATAATACGGGTTTTATTATGAGATTATTTGTAATTCTTACGTTGTTTTTTGCTTCATCAACATGGGCTGCATGTAATAACATCGCCTGCTACGGTGTAGGTAAAGATGTGTTAACACGCACCTATCTGGCATCCAGTGGTAATATCTACATTGGTGCTCCTGTTGGTAAAGAAAACCTGAAGTGTGATCTTTATTCAGGTGAGTATATGACTCTGAAAATGAATCATTTGTTATACAGAGAGATTTATTCTACGATTCTGACGGGTATTGCAGCACAAAAGCGGTTGCAAATTCGAATTGTGGAAAACTCACCTGAGTGTGAAGTTTCCTATGTGACGATGACCCCTTGATATTGGCTGGAAATAATGCGAAATTTTTTATTTTTGTTAATGGTTTTTAGTCCGACAGTACTGGCGGAATGTATCCCAACGGCATGTATAGGCGTTGGAAAAGAGGCACTGTTATCTGTTTATCCTAATCAAACCGGGCACATTTACTTACAAGCGCCGGCAGGGAAAGAAAAGCTGAATTGTAAACTGGTCGAAGGCCAATTTATGGTGTTAAAAAACACTCACCCTGTGTTTGATGCCATGTATTCGACAGTACTGACTGCGCTTTCTACTCAAAAGCAATTGACAGTCCGGATTGTTGAAAACTCGGAAGACTGTGAAGTCAGTTATGTCCGAATGTTTATGTGAAGGCGAATAAAATGAAAATAAATCAAATATGTAAGCTGACTATCCTGTGTTTATCTTTGTTTTGGTCAGCGACTTCTGTCGCCACAGATGCAATTTACTGTCCGTATACGAAAGTGCTTGAGCTTCAGGTTCAGCCTGAAAATGTTTTAGTGCATTTAGAAGGGCAAGGGTGGAAACAGTTGGGCACTTACCTGGAACCGGCTTTAGATAGCCGAGTCTCTATCGTACTTGCGGCGCATGCGTCGGGTAAACAAGTCATGATGGCTTTTCCATTGAGCAGTGGCATTGAATGTGAAAAAACCAATTATGGTGTTTCTCCGTATAAAGTAAGGATTCGGTAAATGACCAAGTTTCTTAAATCTGCAGGCTTGCTATTCTTTCTGTTTTCAACCCCATTTTCGATAGCCGAAGAACATTACGTGTCAGGTAAAATTACTAACATTACCGCTATCGAAGGAGCATTGTTAGTGAACGTAGAAAATGGAGTGATTCCTGAAAATTGTGCTGGCACGTCTAATAACTGGATGAAAATAAAGCAGGAAAACACCACTATGATCTCTGTGGTTCTGGCACAGTGGGCTGCCAATAACCGAGTGGCGACTGTGTATACCTCTGGTATTGAAACAGGTGGTAAATACTGTTTAGTCATTCAGGTTGACCCGGCTGGCTGATGTTAATTAACTAATAAGAGAATTTTTTGGAGATTATGATGAGACAACTCTTTGTCTTTTTAATGGTGTTTGCATCTGTAAAATCTTATGCCGTAGATATGAATTTCGTCGGTTCAGGTGTTTCAACCATAAAAACCATTCATTCTTACTCTGAGTTTGGTGGTGGGGATGTTTACTTAAAGCTTGCAGAACCAGAGACCACATCTTGCCCAAGTGGATATTGGTTAAGAAAAACGGATCCTGGCTTTGAGGCCAATTTGTCGATGGCAATTGCAGCATTTCACGCGAAATCGCGTGTGATAGCGTACGGATTACCTGATGAAATGTGGCCGGGTTCACCAACAGGTAAGTATTGTCATCTTTATGCGATCCAGTACCAATAGGATATTGGTTCAATTAAATGTTTAGCCATTAAATGTTCAGCGATGATCTTTAGTTGGCTTCAGCATATTGAATGTTAAAAGTAAAAATGTTGATTAAGATGAAAAAATTAATTTTAAGTTTCATTGTAATGATTGCATTACCATTCTCTGTGTTTGCAGAGAAAGGTGATCCTGAATTTAACCAGCCATTTACTATTACCCAGGTATTCTCCGAAGGCACAACGACGGCAGGGTTTTATACTGCAGAAGCTTTAACTGGGTGCAAGTGGAATATTATGTATCTGGACCTTTCTACAGAATCGGGCAAAGCCATGTTCTCTCAGGTCCTGGCAGCCAAGAGCGCTGGGTTCAAGGTTGTCAGGATTTATTATAAGAAAAATGACAGTGAAACCTGTACGGCAAAAGGCTTACATATCCGATAGGGACATATTAATGAAAAAATACATTTTTATACTGATTGCAGTCTGTTTGTCATCGAATGCTTTTTCAGCAACTAACTACTGGGTTGATACAACAGGGAAAGTATTGAACATTGCCACGTATGCGACTACGGAAACCGTTCTGGTTTTCTTGGATAACAATGGTCAGGACGTCGCTGAATGTTCTGATAAACAAGCGTTTGCAATCAGCAACACCTTGTCTAGTGAGGCAAGAGCAAGAATGTATTCGATGTTATTAGCGGCAAAAACAGCAGGTACACCAATCACAATTGCTTATACCAAAGTGGGTAGCTGTGAAGCGTGGGGCAGTAATAACAGTGTGTACCGCAGAATCATGAGGCTGAGGTAATAAATCATGTTAAAAAAGATGATAGCGGTTTTATCTCTGGCGTTTTCGACAACCGCGTTGGCGGAATTTAGCTGTGAAGTTGAAGTCAATCGCGTGCTGGTATACGCAAATGGCAGTGTGAATGTCCTGCATTCCGGTCGAAATGAGTACACCTATATTTGTAATTTGAACACAGCAAGGCAAGGTGTGGGTATCACCACATGTGCGATGTGGACCAGCATGTTACAAAACATTCAAAAATCGTACGGCAAAGCGATATTTTACTACCCAGGTTCGGGCGACTGCAGCACATTAGCCACTTATGGTAGTGCGCCTGTACCTGTTTATATAGGATCAATGAAGTAATGAAAAACTCCAGTGCGATGAAGCTGTTCATTTCCGTCTTTTTGCTCATTTCTTCTTCATTTGTCTTTGCTGGCTCGGTGACTGGCACGGTATCACGTATCATCGTCAGGGATGATGGTCTGCATTACGTCTATATTAATGGTGATATTATTAATCGTGCAGAGTGCGCAAAGGACTATAAGTATTGGATAATAAAAGACGAAAACAGCACATACGGGAAGTCGCAGTACAGCCTGTTATTGGCAGCGAAAGCCAGCGGAAAAGCCGTTTATATTGAAGGTGCTGGCACCTGTATGCGCTGGGGAGATGGTGAAGACATCAAGTATGTCTCATTTAATTAACTTCTCTGTTAAATAAGCCCGTAAAATTCACTCACGGGCTTGATTTTAGTTAAGGTATATATCTTTTATTTTAAACCAGGGTCCTTCACAACCTTCAATTGTAATGGTCACTGAGAGGTTGGCGGTTTTAGCCGCCAGAATGGCAGATTTGATTGTGTTATCAGCCACACGAAGTCCGGCCCAGCCATTGTTTTCCGGGCATTGGTTATCTGAGATCGCCCTTGTAAAACCGCCTTTTAGTTGGGCTGCAACTGCGCCTTCGGCACTGACAAAGACCCGGCTTATCACCCCGTTATCTTGAGAGTGGCTTGCTGCTTGTAGATGAAAACTCAGTAGTGGCAAGAGTAAGAGGATAAAGGTCGATAGTTTTTTCATTAAAATCTGACTCTGGTTTTCATATAAAATCCTTATTTGAGGTATACACCAACAATGTTACCTTGTCCCTGGGGTGTGCAGTTCTCAAAGCGAATAATTACGGGTTTATTGGAAGCTTGTGCTGTTAATAAAATAGAGACGATCGCATCATATTTAGGGTGGTTAGGCGTTAAATAATATCTGGCACTTGAGCATCCATTAGCAACCAGATCAACAAATGTATTACCATTCATGTCATACACATGAAGGTTTTTGGGGATACTGGCAGAGGTGTAAATAGGCTCTGCAAATGAACAAAAAGAATAAAGTAGTAAGAGTGGAACCAGAATTTTCATAAAATAGCCTTAAGTCTTTATTTTCTTAGTTGAATACTTCTTAATTGGCAGTAATTATCGGCAGATCCCTTCCAAAATCTATCTGTATCATTCCAGACCTGAAACCGAACAGTTTGTTTTGCTACATATGCTGCCATAGCCATGGAAAGTAGCCGGTCTGCATAATCAGAATCTTTAATATATACACCGCCGGGGCACTCAGTAAGGCCTGTCGGCATGGTAATTAAAGTATCACCATCTAATGAAGGGACGACTTCGGCAACACCCCAACTATATATTCCTGTTATCAAACCTGTACTGGTTACCACAATTTCTGCTTGAGATAAATTTGGATAAATAAAAATCGTTAATGCCAGAAATAATTTTTTCATCATATTTTTCCTAATGTTATGAGAAAAATAATAATATCAGGTTTTATTTCTTAGTGAATAAAAATGTTAGTTTTATGATGTGAAAATTATCTTGTGTGGATTAAATGAACTGAAAATAAGGTTAAAAATGGAAAATTATTTATGAGCTGATAGAACAAAGCCCCGCATCGCGGGGCTTTTGTCATTTTAACTCGTTATTCATTGCCCGAGTTGCACGCTGTTGACATCCACTGTGGTGCCGTTGAGGTCTTTGTCGACTTCGCCCATCAGGATTACCTGGGTTTCCGGGCCGACTTGTTTATCGCCCCACAGGTGGTTGTCGATTTCGACGATCATTTCGCCTGTGCTGTCTTTGAAGCGGTAGTCTTCATCGCCGAGTGAGGCGACGATATGGCCGGTCAGGGTGACGCGCGCGTCGTCTTTGGCCTGCATAGCCTGGGCGACGGTTGAGTTGGCACCCTGGGTTTCATTGGGTCCTGTGTAGCCTCCCTGAGCGGCGGTTGCGGCCAGGGGCAGGGCCAGAGTGGCAAATAAGAAGATCACTTTTTTCATGACTGGGTTCTCCGTTATCGGGCTCATGGGAGCAGCGACTGTTTTCAGTATGACAGCTGAGCAACGATTTGCCGCTGTCATCGTGCTGTCTATGTCGCCAGAATAACGAAGAGAACGTGAAGCAAGCGTGAAATTCCCGTCAGGAATATATGAAAACTAGCGATAAAGAAGATTTTTTTATCGCCAATAGTGGTTCGCTATCAGGCTTGCCGGGCCATGCCGTGCCACAGCATATCAAAAGCCGCCTGACGTGAGGCGGGATCGGCTGCCAGTGCCGGTTGCTCGGCAAACAGGCTGACGGTGGATAAAAACAGGCTGTGGCAGGTGTTCAGCATCAGAGGTTGCGGCCAGTCTGCCAGTTCCCCTTGCTGCTGTCCCTGCTCTATCAATTGCGGCAGGAAAGGCAGGGCCTGACTGAGCATGGCATGCTGCTGGCTGAGCAGGTACTGCGGGTCGTTGGCCATCTGGCGCAGGAACTGAAATTGCTGGGGATGGGTAAGCCCCCAGCTGATGGCGGCTTGCCAGATGTGCTGCAACTGCGCCTGTACGCTCAGGCTGGTGTCCGGTGGTATCAGGGCCGTCGCCATGTCTGCTTTGATGCTCAGATACAGAGTTTCGACCAGCACCTGCTTGCTGGCAAAGTGATGGAACAGTGTGCCGTTGGCCACCCCGGCCTCTTTGGCGATCTTGGCGGTGGCAGTGGCCTGAATACCCTGCCGGGTAAAGAGGCTGAGGGCGGCATCTAACAATTGTTGCTTCTTATTCTGGCTCATAGCTCGCTGTCAGTGGAGAAACTGGCTCATCGGGGTGAGCCAGCATAATACAGGTTTAGCGTAAGAAGAAAGTCATCATCAGCTTTTGCACTCTGGCTCGCCAGCCGGTGAAAGGCGGTACGGCCAGTTTGGCGGTATTGATGCGGCCTTTGGTCAGCACGGTTTTGGCTTTGGAGAAAGTCAGAAAGCCTTCCTTACCGTGATAATGGCCCATGCCAGACGGCCCGATACCACCGAAGGGCGCATCGTCGGCCGCGACATGAAACACCGAATCATTGATGGCCATGCCGCCGGCGTGAACATCAGACTTCACGCGCGCTTGCAGGGTTTTGTCCTGCGTCATCAGGTACAAGGCCAGCGGACGGGGGCGCTGCTGGATGTACTGGATGGCCTCGTCGATGTTGCTGTAGGTGATCACCGGCAGCAAGGGGCCGAAGATCTCTTCTTGCATCAGGGTCAGGCTGTCATTCGGGTTCACCAGCAAATGCGGCACCATACGGTGCGCACCGGGGTCGAGGGCATCCGGGTGGACGGTTTCAATCCGGGTGTTGTTCTTGGCGGCTTCAGCCAGCCACTGGCTCAGACGGTCGAACTGGCGCTGGTTGACGACTGAGGTAAAGTCCTGGCTGTGCACGCCTTGCGGATACATTTGCGTAAATTGTTTCTTGAACTCGGCAATGAACGCATCTTCTTTGCCTTCCGGCACTAAGACATAATCCGGTGCCACACAGATCTGGCCCGCATTCAGGCATTTGCCGAAAATCATCCGTTCAATCGCTTGCGGCATATCGGCATCCGGGGCGATCAGGGTCGGTGATTTACCGCCCAGCTCCAGCGTAACCGGGGTGAGGTTATCCGCCGCGGCGCGCATGACATGGCGGCCGATGGCGGTGGAGCCGGTAAACAGCAGATGATCAAACGGCAGTGCCGTAAACGCCGCCGCAATGTCGGCTTCCCCTTCAATGACGGCGACCTCAGTATCAGCAAAGATATCTGCCAGCAGGGCGGTAATGACCCGGTTGGTTTGCGGGGTGAATTCACTCAGCTTAATCATGGCACGGTTGCCGGCCGCCAGCGCAGGGATCAGCGGGCCGATGCTCAGCATGACAGGGAAGTTCCAGGGCACCACGATACCGACCACACCGACCGGCTGGTAAATGACTTCCAGTTTGGCCGGCATCAGTAGCAAGCCGGCGTGACGCCGCGATGGCCGCATCCATTTTTTCAGTCGTTTAATGGTGTAGTTGATCTGCTGGACACAGGGCAGGATGTCGCTCAGCAGAGTATCCTGGTGACTGCGGTGGCCGAAGTCGGCAGACAGGGCTTCACACAGCGCGTCTTTGTGAGCAAGCAAGGCGGCTTTCAGCTGTTTGAGCCGGGCAACCCGGCTGGCATAGTCCGGCATGGTCTGCGCCA
Source organism: Photobacterium sp. SP02 (assembly GCF_038519165.1). NCBI lineage: Bacteria > Pseudomonadati > Pseudomonadota > Gammaproteobacteria > Vibrionales > Vibrionaceae > Photobacterium > Photobacterium sp. SP02. The sequence goes on along the minus strand of NZ_JASJOJ010000008.1, from coordinate 104,942 downwards.
GGTACTCATTGTGCTGGGTGTGGAACAGTCGCTGCATAGTGAAAATCTGCTGGCTGTCTTGGCTCGCAGTGGCAAAGGTCATCCCTATCTCCTGTTTTGACAGAGTGAACCGCGTTGACGCGGTTTAGTATCAGAGAATGCCGGCCGGTTTGTCCGTAAACCGACTGACCAGTCGGTTTTAATATAGGGCGGCTCAGCGCTGCGCGCAAGAAATCAGCAAATTTAAATACCGTTCTGTGAGGTGCAGCCCGTGAGGTGCAGCGCGATTATGGCGCCGTCCGGCGCCGCGGATGCCCGCTTTTTTCCGCCGGGAAGGCTGCCAGAAAGGCGTCGAAATACTGCTGTAATGCTTTGGCATCGCTGTGCTCTCCCAGCAGATCCAGCAGGGCGATGCCTGTTTCGCAGGTGCACAGATTGCCCGTCTGCTGATTGCGGCGCAGTGAGTAACAGGAGGCGCGATCCACACTCAGGCTGAGCCTGGGCAGCTTAGCCAGCCACGGGCTTTTGCGCACCATCTTGCGTGCTTCCTGCCAGGTGGCATCAAGCAGAATGAATAACGGGGTTTTGCCTGTCTCGCGCGCAAAGGGGGCCGGGGGATGGGCGTCGTCGGCGGGAAACAGCAGCCAGGGCTGGAGCTTGTCATTGGCTATCAGTGTCAGCAGCGCCTCGGGCGGCTCGGTACGAGACCAAAGCAGGCGCTGGCAATGCGGCAGCGTTCTGGCCATCAGCGCCCCGGTATTGGTGTCTTTGCCAAATTCCTTGCTGTGAGTCAGCAGCACAAAGATCGCCTGAGAGCGCAGGCGCACCTCGGCATGGCAGATACAATTATGAACAAAGCCGCAATTCGGGCAGGGTGTTACCGTTTGTGGAGCAGGTTCGGCGCTCATGGTTGTCATCGCTTATGGTATTCTTGGGTCTGTGACCTCTGATGTTACTGCTCTGGTACCACAAAATCACGACAACAGGATGCGATATGGCTTATTGGTTATTCAAAACGGAACCCGATACTTTCTCTATTGATACCCTCAAGCAGATGAATGTGGCTTGCTGGGAAGGCGTTCGTAACTATCAGGCGCGCAACATGATGCGCGATGAGGTCAAAGTGGGTGACCAGGTCTTTATCTATCACTCTTCGTGCAAAGACATTGGGGTGGTGGGGATTGCCAAAGTGGTGCGCGAGGCCTATCCCGATCATTTTCAGTTTGATCCCGACAGCCCGTATTTCGACCCGAAATCCGATCCCGCCAATCCGCGCTGGGTAATGGTGGACATCGAGTATGTGCGCCATCTGCGCCTGGTCACGCTGAAACGCATCAAAGCCAATGATGCGCTGCATGAAATGCCGCTGGTGCAGCGTGGCAACCGCCTCAGCATCATGCCGGTCACGGAGCAACAGTGGCAGGAAGTGCTGCGTATGACAGGGCAGTTTTAACACACTGGGATCGTGGTTGATTGTTCCCTCCCCTTGACAAGGGGAGGGTGGGGTTCGAACGGCGGGCGCGGATTTTTGCGTTTGTGCCGTATAACCCCCTCCTAGCCTCCCCCTTGAAAAGGGGGAGGGATCGTATTGAGTTTGCTGAAACCACGAATATTCCCTCCCCATTGAAAAGGAAGCAGGGGAAGTGGCTTACAGCAGATGCTCGGCCAGATAATGCGCCACGGCTTCGTCGGCGCATGAACCAATCACGCCATTGTCAGGCAGGGCGGCCATCACTTTGTGGTGAGCTGTGCCCATTACCAGACCTTTGCCGGCCATGCTCAGCATTTCCACATCATTCATACCGTCACCGAAGGCGATACAGTCTGTCAGTGCATAGCCTTTCGCTTCGGCAACTGCTGCCAGGGCGTGACCTTTCGACACCCCGACATCCATCACTTCCAGACACCAGGGTGTGGAAAAGGCGATGCTGGCACGCTCGCCAAACACGGCACGGAACTTGTCTTCCAGCACCACCAACTTGTCGTGGTCTTTATCATCACGGGTGAAGAACACCTTCGCCACGCCATCCAGCGGCGGGTTGTTTACGTCAAACAGTTTGTATGTAAAGGTTTGGTGGAAATCACGCAGATACGCATCTTCGATGTTGAGCAGCCAGTCATCATGCCGGTAGATATGAATACGTAAGTCCGGCTCGTCTTTGGTGAGCTCCATCAATCCCAAAATCACTTCAGGCTGCACGTCCTGCTGGAACAGCACTTCGCCCTGACAGGTATGCACCCGGGCACCGTTGGAGGTGATCATGAAAGCCGGAATGCCCAGTTGCTCACGCATTTCGGCCACATCGACATGGTGGCGGCCGGTTGCGAAGACGAAATCTTTGCCTTGCTGGTGCAGCTGCTGGAGTACCTCTTTGGTGAAAGGGGCGATTTTATGATCGGGTGTCAGCAGAGTACCGTCGAGATCAGAAGCAACAATTTTATACATGGCACGTCTCTTTCTTTGATGGCTGCACCGGTTCGGGCCAGCCGGGTGATTTACCTACACAGGCAGTGTAAACCAGATTGGGATCAAGAAAAGAGGCTAATCTGCGACCCCGGTTTTTTCCGCTATTTCAGTCAGTGTGAGTTCAGCTTGGCTGACTGCTGGCCACCAGCGGGGTGGCGGCTGTCGCTGGCTGGCTGAACCGGGCGAAGTGTTCCAGCACAGCCGTGACCGCCTGTACCCGCTGCGAGTCCTGCTCGAAAAGCACTTCATGGCGGGCGCCTTTGATCACCTTCACCTGACACTGCCCGCCGGCCTGTTTGATCTGCTGGCTAAACAGGTTCTGCGCCCGGTTGTCGACTATAGTGTCCTGTTCATTTTGCAGCAGCAGTACCGGGCAGCGGATCTGACCGGCCAGTGCCACCGACTGGCGCGCGGCGCTCAATGCCTGCCAGACCCATCGGGAGCTGGGGCCGCCCAGTTTTAATGCCGGCTGATCTTCATACAGATTGCGGAACCACTCGTAACGGCACTTACTCTGGCATAAGGGGTTATCGGCAAAGGGCTTGGGATAATAAGGGGTCTGCCCTGGCGCATAGCCGGGCTGACGCTGGAGCTGCTCGGCGACTCTGGCCAGCGGCGAGGCAATAGGTTTCATCCAGTGGCTGACTTTGATGCCGTGCATCGGGGCGCTCAGCACGGCCGCTTCGATAGCATCCGGGTACTGGGCCAGATACAGGCTGGTGACTGTGCCGCCCATCGAATGGCCGAGCATAAAGAGCTGCTGGTAGCCCGCCGGTTTGACTATGGTATCTATAAAGGTGTGGAGATCACTGACGTAATCGGCAAACTCTTCCACATGGCCGAGCTGGCTGTCCGGGGTCAAGCGGCCGGAGCAGCCCTGGCCACGGTGGTCCAGGGCAAAAACATCATAGCCCTGACGTGTCAGCTCCCAGCAGAGTTCCTGATATTTATGAAAGGTTTCGACCCGGCCGTTGACCAGCACTATGGCTCTGTCAGCGCTGAACCCGGTCAGGCTCATCCAGGCAATGGGCACGCCTCCGACACCGGCGAACTGACTTTGCCGGCGCTGAGCCCAGCACTCGGCCACCGGTCCGGCCATGGTGGCCGCAAAATCGGGTTCCATACTGATCGCCCCGGCAGGGAGGGAAAATGAAAATCCTTGAGTCATGGGAAGCTTGTCCAACATTTGTCCGCTCTTTGTGGCGATATAAAGGAATTAGTAATATGTTCCAGTATAACGTAAAGTATTGATGGTTTTGGATACGGCATAAAATCTGGTGCCATTCTATTATTGTTATTGTCTTCCACCGGACAGGATCATTAATTTCCCCAATATGTACGCCTACGTTGCTCGTCAACCTATCTTGAACCGCCAGCAGAGAACCGTTGGTTATGAACTGCTGTTTCGTGATGGGGAGCAGAATGCCTTTCCGGACATCGAAGCCAATACGGCCACCAGCCGTTTGCTGGTGGAAAACTACATGGCGGTCGGCGATGATCTGGCCACCGCAAGCCAGCGTACCTTTATCAACTTCCCCCATGACAGCCTGGTGAAATTGCTGCCTTTATTGCTGCCGCGGCACAAGGTAGTGATAGAAGTGCTGGAAACCTGCACCCCGGATGACGAGCTGTTCGCGGCGATACGCCATCTGAACAAACAGGGTTATACCATAGCGCTGGACGACTTTGATCTGCAACCGGCCTGGCAGCGTTTCATGCCCTATGTGCATGTGATTAAGCTCGATTTCATTAAACTGGGTTGTCAGCGCGCCTGTGCTTTTGTGGCCCAGCATGAGAATCGCCGCCTGAAATTTCTGGCCGAAAAAGTCGAAAGCCGGGAGGAGTTTGAAGCCGCCCGGGCTGCCGGTTTTCATCTGTTTCAGGGCTATTATTTCAGTAAGCCTGAGCTGCTGAAAAACCGTCAGGTGACGCCTGAAACCCTGACCACTTTGAGACTGCTGCGGGAAATCAGCCGTACCCCGGTCGATTTTCCCCGTGTCGAGCGCATTATTGCCAGCGACGTGTCCCTGTCTTACCTCTTACTGCGCTATGTCAATTCCGCCGCCCACAGAACCTTATCGCCAATCGGCAACTTTAAGCAGGCGCTGGTGTATCTGGGCGAGGAGAAAATTAAGCTGTTTGTCTCTGTGGTGGCCGCGGCTCATGCTTCTATTCGCAAACCGCGCGAGCTGTATATTCTGTCTTTGCAGCGGGCGCGCATGTGCGAAGAGCTGGCCAGGGGAAGCGGTATTGCCCTGAACAGTGATCAGGCGTTTCTGGCCGGGATGTTTTCGCTGCTCGATGCCTTGCTCGATAAACCGCTGCCTAAACTGCTGGAGCTGTTACCTCTGTCTGAAGAGGTCCACAGCGCTTTATTGCTGCGGCAGGGGCCGCTGGGCGATATTCTGAATTTGCTCGATGCCTACGACAATGCCGACTGGGAAAGTACCGCCCGGTATTGCCAGCGGCTGGGGATGAATGAAGCTCAAGTGGCGAATGTGTATCACCAGACGCTGCGCTGGCTGGCCAGCTATCAGATCCCGTATCAGAAATAAGCTGTGTATCCCGCTGGGGGAAAGAGGAAAAACAAAACCGGGCGTTTGCCCGGTTTGTCGTTTCAGGAGGAAGCAGGATTAGCCGCCAATGTTGTAATAGGTCGCGGCGCCCGGACCGACCGGGATACCCAGTACAAACACCCAGACATAGAACATCAGGCTCCAGCCGACCACGAAGACCATGGAATATGGCAGCATAGTGGCAATCAGGGTGCCCAGTCCCAGATTCTTCTGGTAACGGGTCGCCACCGCCAGAATCATACCGAAGTAGCTCATCATAGGGGTGATGATATTGGTGACTGAGTCGCCGATACGGTACGCCGCCTGAATGGTTTCCGGCGCATAGCCGACCAGCATCAGCATAGGCACGAAGATCGGCGCGGTCACGGCCCACTGTGCCGAGGCGGAACCTATCATCAGGTTGATGAAGCCACACATCAGGATAAAGGCGAAGAACAGCATAGGCCCGGTCAGACCGATGGATTGCAGCATGTCTGCGCCCCCAACAGCAAAGACTTGGCCAAAGTTGGTCCATTTGAAGAATGCCACGAACTGGGCGGCAAAGAACACCAGCACGATATACATGCCCATGGACGACATGGAAGCCGACATCGCACTGATCACGTCGCGATCTGTCTTCATGGTGCCGACGACTTTACCGTACGCAAAGCCAGGGATGGCGAAGAACACAAAGATGAAAGCCACTATGCCTTTCAGGAAAGGCGAGCCCGCCACCAGACCGGTCTCAGGATGACGCAGGATGCCGTTTTCCGGCACGATAGTCAGCGCCAGCAGGACAGACACCGCCAGTGCTGCCAGCCCTGCCACTTTCAGACCTTTCTTTTCCAGATCCGTCAGCGCGCCCATTTTGTCTTTGCCCAGATCGTCGCTGGCTTCTTCGACATTGTAAGTGCCCAGTTTCGGCTCCACAATTTTCTCGGTCACAAAGGCACCCATGATGGTGATCGCGAACGTTGAGGCAAACATGAAGTACCAGTTCACTTCCGGACCAACCTGATAGGTCGGGTCAATCATTTGCGCGGCCGTCTGGGTAATTCCGGACAGCAGGGGATCGACTGTGCCCAGCAGCAGGTTAGCGCTGTAGCCACCGGAGACACCGGCAAAAGCCGCGGCCAGACCCGCCAGCGGGTGACGACCCAGCGAGTGGAACAGCATGGCGGCCAGTGGGATCAGCACCACATAACCCAGCTCAGAAGCCGTATTGGAAATGATACCGGCAAACACCACCACCAGAGTCACCATGCGGCGGGACGCGCCCATGACCAGTCCGCGCATTGCAGCAGAAAGTAAGCCAGAATATTCTGCAATCGCGACACCCAGCATGGCCACCAGCACGGTGCCCAGCGGAGCAAAGCCTGTGAAGTTTTTCACCAGATTGGCCACTATCATTTGCAGACCTTCGGCGTTCATCAGGCTGATCACGTGGATCATGCCGTCGGCGGCACGTCCCGGGGCGCCTTCCGGGCGCGGGTCTGGCACTGAAACGCCAAAGTAGCCGGCAATGCCGGAAGCAATCAGTATTGCCAGGCTGAACAGGGCGAAAAGGGTGATAGGGTGCGGCAGCAGGTTACCCAGCCACTCAACCGTATCCAGAAAACGCGTAAAGAGCGTTTTTTTGGTATTCAACTGTTTTTGTGAAGCACTCGAATGCATCACGACCTCCATTCTTACGTCATGTACCCGTCAATGGGCATCTTAATCGGTGCGGGAGGTTACGCTATTGTTAACACCATAAACAAGATAAAAATGTGTCTAAATGTTTCTGTTGTATGTTTTATAACTGCATACTGACGATCAACTTAGTTTTTTGTGTTCATTTTTGTGTTAACCGTGGACCATTTTACTTTTCTATATGCCTGCTGTTGATTATTTGTGCGAGTGACTCAGAGAATAAAGGACTCAGTTTTGCCTGGCCTGCTTCCTATGATGGCTGTAAAAGTGTGACTAATACCTCGTTTTGGTGTGAATTTAATAAAACATCATTCAAATTATCAATTTGATAACATACTGATAAGCATCTGCCTTTAGTTTGTGTAGACGACACGCCAGGAAGGCATGCACAAATTCTGAACAGGCAACTCATGACGCTTTCTTATTGAAAGAGGGGTTGTAACAAGTGAAGGAGATCCCATGCGGGAAAAAATAGTCTTTGTCGACTTACTGCGCTGTGTTGCCGCCGCTGCTGTGGTTGTGATCCATGTGTTAGGGCCTTACCGTGAACTGATCGGGCAGATCCCGGACCATGCCTGGATAACCGCAGTGAGTTATAACAGCTTCAGCCGTTGGGCGGTGCCTGTCTTTATCATGATCAGCGGCGCGCTCATGCTGACAGACATCCGGCCGTTTGAGTTTGGCTATTATGTCCGGCGGCGGCTGGGCAAGGTATTGATCCCCTTTCTGGTGTGGTCGGTGTTTTATGCGTTTTTTTCCGGCCTGACCCTGGACGGCTATCAGAACAGTGTCGCGATGGCGACACTGGTTCACATGCCAGAGCATGAAACCTATTATCACCTGGGCTTTTTTTACTACTTCCTGCCTTTGTATCTGGTGATACCGTTTTTGCAGGCGTGGGTGAAGCGGGCTGATCCCACGGCGGTGAAAGGGGTGACGCTGGTGTGGATGCTGCTGACGGCTTTGTTTTTGTTTTACATCGACGGTCCCTGGAGCCACCAGTTGGTGCTTTACAGCGGGTATTTGCTGCTGGGCTACTGTCTTTATCGTTATTCCTGGCCGACCCTGGGCTGGTTACTTCCCCTGGGCGTGGCGGGCTTGTTACTGACGGATTATATGGTACTCAGCCAAAGCTTTGCGGCGGGTGAATATACTGTGGGCCGCTGGCTGTCTTACAAAACTCTGAATACTGTGCTCATCGCCGCGATGGTTTTTGTGGTGTGCCGTTATATTGCTAATCGCCTCAGTGAAGAGACGCTTGCCAAGCTGGCTTTTGTGAGCCGCTACAGTCTGGGTATTTACCTGTTGCACCCGATTTTTCTGTGGCCGGTCAGGGCGTTTGATTGGTACTTTATTCACCCTGTTGTGATGATACCGTTCTGGACTCTGGCGGCCGGCGGCCTTGCTTTGCTGGCGAGCTGGCTGCTCAGCCGTCACCGGCTGACGGCCTGGCTGGTGCCCTGATGACACCGTCTTACTGACGTGGCGACATTTGTCAGCGTTTCAGCGCAAAGTGCAGAAATTGCCGACCCCGGTAAGTCAGGGTGCCTGAGTCACCGGCATTCAGGGCGTGGAAATAGTGCGGTCCGATCTGGAAATCACGTTTGGGGCCGCCTGTTACCGGCTGGACATACAGCCAGTATTCCTCACTGTCGCCGCCTGACTGAGTGTTGTTGAGAGCGACACTCTGTTTATCGAGTATCAGCACCTCTATTGTCTTTTCTATCGCCGCGTTGCCCGACAGATGACGGCGGTAGATGTAAGTGAATGAGGCGACAGCAACAACAAGCAACACCAGAAGAATCAGAAAAGGGGTAACGGGCATAGCAGGCTCCTTAGGTAACTGCCCGCTATTATGCTTGAGTGTGTAGCGGGTTGTCTGTGACAGAATGCGGCTATGGTGAGATCGCTGCCGGTAGATTTGCAACTGGCTGGTCTCCTTGTAAGGTTAAAGAAGAAGTGTGTAGCAGGAGAGATGTGGGTGTCAGAAATTGAATTAGTGGTGAGCCGGAGCCGGCGCCTCGAGCATTTGCTGCGGCACCATTATCATGCGGAAGGAAAAGGGCTGCATCAGTTAATTACCAGCTGTGAAGAGCGTTTGCCTCACGAGATCATCCCGACCCTGCGTTATGTGGCCACCATACGCAATAAAGTGGTGCATGAGGAAGGATTTAGCCTGGATGACAGTCGTCGCTTTCGCCGGGCCTGCCAGGCGTGCGAAAAAGAGCTGACGCCCCGCAGTGCGCGCAGGGTGTGGGCGGTTGCCGTTTTGTTGGTGCTGGGCATGACCGCCCTGGCGCTGTGGTTTTATTCAAACAATTGGCACCATATAAAGCTGGATCCGTAACGGATGGCGCATGATGGCGACAAAATAAAAAAGGTGCCCCAGGCACCTTTTTTATTGGCTAATTTTATCTTTTGCTTAATAAAGCACAGGCAGCAACATGAGACCGGCGACGACGGCGATCATGACAAGCCCTTGTTTTTGGGAAGGTGATAACATAGTTATAGGCTCCTGTTATGTTGCTGGAAAATTTGTTAAGAAAAGAATAGCACTTTTTTTATCGCCTGATCAAAGGAAGAGTGTGATATTTAGCAATAAATTTACTTTTAGTTGTCATGAAATCCCTTTGTTGATGACATTTGGCTGCTGAAAATGGTGAGGTCAAAAAACAATCTGATTGGGTTATTAAGTTTTAATTTTGTTTTAAGTATCTGATTATTTTGTTTTTTTAATGGACTTGTGTTTTTGTTTTTATCCGTGTTTAAGTTCTGATTGTGGTTTTGTGCTCTGGCGGCGTCTGGCGTTAGCTACCATTGTTTTTCGTGATAAAACTAAAGAAAACCGGTTCAGGTATACAGCCAGGTCAGGTTTTTGCATACGATTTGCGTTATTAATCGACATTCAGCGCTTGGTAACTGCGCGGGTGTCCGGTATGAGGGTTGAAGGCTGCTCTGATCTGTTATTGGTGCTGTAATTTATTTTATCTATTTGTTTTTAATGTATTTTTATTTTTATTTTGAACGTGGTTTCTATCCGATTTCTTTGCTTGATTCGCTAAACTAAAGCGGTATTTAGCGCATTAGTACGAGCCTGGCGGTTTTGGCAGCGGAAGCGCATTGTTTTTGTTCCCAGGCAGGGAATCGCAGCCATAGCATTGAACGAAAAGGAATAAAAGTGGCGGTAAAGGAATAAGTTATATGAAAGTGTGATGGATCACAGAGGTGAGAATTGACCGGGTTTCTGGCCTATCTGAGCTAGACAAACTGTGTTTGCTTTTTACACTGTCACAGCTTTGATAACTCGGGTGAACGTATGTGGGTCTGGTTAGCCGTCTCTTTTTCTGCTTTGTTACATATCAATGCCGCTTACCGCGGTCCGCAGTGGCAGTTTTATTTGTTTAAACCGCTGACGATTGTCTTGCTGCTGGCAACGATCCTGCAGTTTGGCCAAAGTGATGGCTATCAGCAATGGATCATTGCCGGTCTGCTGTGCTCGGTTGCCGGGGACATTTTTCTTATGTTGCCCAAAGACAAGTTTGTGCCGGGCCTGACCAGTTTCTTGCTGGCGCACATAGTGTATTCACTGGCCTTCTGGAATGAGCTGTCCGGCTCGATTGTCTGGTGGCTGCCTGCCTTGCTGATGGGGGCCGGGATTATCGTCTATCTGCTGTTGCTGCCGTCGCTGGGCCGGTTGGCTCTGCCGGTCGGTGTCTATATAGGGGTGATTTTGCAAATGACCTGGGCGGCGGGTGAGTACTGGCTGACGACCCGCACAGGTGCCGGCCTGGCCGCATTTGCCGGGGCGCTGGTATTTCTGGTCTCTGATACCTTGCTGGCCCTGGATAGGTTCAGAGGCCATTTCAGAGCAGCCACCGGCAGTATCATGACCACCTATTATCTTGCCCAGTCGCTCTTAGTGGTCAGTGTGCTGCTACGCTGATGATAAAGAGAAGAGGTGGGTAATGGCAGCTAGCTGGCAACAGATCTACCGGGCGGGCAACAGCCTTGAAGCGCACACCCTGAAAGGACTGCTGGAACATGCCGGTTTGGCGGTGCGTCTGACCGGGGAAAATCTCGGGGCGGCTGCCGGGGAATTACCGGCGGATGTGGTACAGGTGACAGTCTGGGTATCGGCACAGGATGCATTCCAGGCGCGCCAGTTACTCGCCGGGTACGAGAAGGGTAATCAGCGGCGCTGGCGGTGCGTGTCCTGCGGCGAAGAGAACGAAGGCCAGTTCGACTGGTGCTGGCAATGCGGCACCGATAAACCCGAGACCGAGCGCTGAATCGCTGAATCAATAAATTAATGAATCAACGAAGGGCGCCGTCTGGGCGCCCTTGCCGTGAGCTTTTTTACACCATGTGCTTGCGGCGAATATCCAGCAGCGCAAAGATGCCGAAAATCAGTATCGACCATTTTTCCCAGCGACTCAGAGACAGTTTGTCACCAAAGGCACCGAGGAAAATCAGCATTTGCAGGCCGTGCATCGCCAGCAGAAACGCCGTCATGATATACAGTGCGATCGCCGCCACACCCGGAAAAGGGTGGAACAGGTTCAGCAAAAGCACCGCCCAGACAAATCCGATCGCCACTTTCGCCAGTAAAATCAGCGCTTTCATATTTCCTCTCTTTGATACAGGCGGTAGCAAACTTGTCCCGCCGATTTTTCTTTGATGAGCTGCCAGTGTTCGGGCGTATCAGGCAGGCCCAGTTCCTTTTCCGCTTCCAGATAAATCAGGGCTTGCGGGGCCAGCCAGCCATTGCTTTCCAGCAGACGAATCACCTCCGGCAGCATGTCGCGCCGAAAAGGCGGATCAATAAACACCAGATCAAAAGCCGACCCCGGTCTATTCAGGAAAGCCAGGCTGTCCGTCTGATGCAGCTCGGCTTTGTCGGTTGCCAGTGTGTCCAGGTTACGCTTCAGCTGACTGGCGGCTTGGGTGTCGAGCTCCAGCAGCGTCAGGTGCTCCGCACCACGGGATAAGGCTTCAAGGCCAAGGCTGCCGCTGCCGGCAAAAAGATCCAGACATCGTGAGCCGTGGATATCCGGCGCCAGCCAGTTAAAAACGGTTTCTTTGACACGGTCGGTTGTCGGGCGTAACCCGGCAACATCGTGGACCGGCAGTTTACGTCCTCGCCAGCGGCCACTGATGATACGCACAAAGCCTGCCTGGCTGGGCGGGTTAGCTTTGTGTCCGGAATGCGTCTTACGTCTAGTCATACATTTCTTCGACCGTAGAGAAAGTGGTAGTATACATGGGCCTGATTATCTTTGTGTTTGTTCCTTGTTACCCTGGCGATTGGTTATGTTCGCCAGGCACACTAAGCTGGCAAGCCCAAAGATAAACAGGCCCTTTATTTTCAGGCCGTAAATTGTACCAATCAATGTCTAGGATTTGCCAATGGCAGAAAAAAAGAAGCGCGGATTATTTTCATGGCTGGGGTTTGGTGAAGAAGAACAAACCGAGCAAAAAGAACAGCATAAGCCGCAAGAAGAGGCCGTAGAGCCGGAACAGGCTCAGGATGCCGTCACTGAGACACAAACGCAGTCTGCATCTACAGAGGACTCGGTTCCACCTCATCAGGACATGGCGGAGGCGGAAGCCCCGCTGACGCACCGCGACGCCGAGCCCGAGTTGCCCGAGCAGAGTGCGCATCTGGATGTTGAGGCAGATACTCAGATCCGGCCGGTAGAAAAAGATGCACAGCCACAAAGCCAACAAGCAGCGGCTGAACCGGCCCTTGTTTCTGAGGAGCCGGCGGTGCAGGAAAAACCGCAGCGCGAGGGTTTCTTTGCCCGGCTGATGAAAGGGCTGAAGAAAACCCGCAACAATCTGGGGGCTGGCTTCTTTGGTTTATTCCGGGGCAAGCAGATTGATGATGATCTGTTTGAAGAACTGGAAGAGCAGCTGCTGGTGGCGGATGTCGGTATGGACACCACGCTCAAGATTATCGAAAACCTGACCGAAAAAGCCGACCGCAAACAGCTCAAAGACGGCGAGGCCCTGTACGGTCTGCTGAAAGACGAGCTGAGTGAGATGCTGGCCAAAGTCGAGCAGCCACTGGTGATTGATACCAGCCGCAAGCCTTATGTGATTTTAATGGTGGGCGTCAATGGCGTGGGTAAAACCACCACGATCGGCAAGCTGGCCAAGCAATTTCAGCAGCAGGGTCTGTCTGTGATGCTGGCCGCCGGAGATACCTTCCGTGCCGCGGCGGTCGAGCAGCTGCAGGTGTGGGGCGATCGTAATAACGTGCCTGTGGTCGCCCAGCATACCGGTGCTGACAGCGCGTCTGTGATCTACGATGCGATTGAGTCCGCCAAAGCGCGCAATGTCGATGTGGTGATTGCCGATACTGCCGGCCGTCTGCAGAACAAAGGCAATCTGATGGAAGAGCTGCGTAAGATTGTCCGGGTGATGCAGAAAATTGATCCGCTGGCGCCGCACGAAATTATGCTGACCGTTGATGCCGGTACTGGCCAGAATGCGATCAGCCAGGCCAAACTGTTCAGTGAAGTGGCACCAGTGTCTGGTATTACACTGACCAAACTGGATGGCACGGCTAAGGGTGGTGTAATTTTTGCCATCGCAGATCAGTTCAATATCCCTATCCGCTACATTGGTATTGGTGAAGGGATTGAAGATTTGCGTCCTTTTGCCGCCCAGGAATTTATTGAGGCTCTGTTCAGCGACGAGGATTAACTGTGATTCGGTTTCAGCAGGTCAGTAAAGCATATCGGGGCGGTCGTCAGGCCCTGCAAAAAGTGGATTTCCATCTGGGAAAAGGTGAGATGGCCTTTCTCACCGGCCATTCCGGTGCCGGTAAAAGCACGCTGTTGAAACTGATCGCTGCGGTTGAACGGCCGAGTGATGGCCGGATTTTCTTCAATGATCATGATATTACCCGGATAGACAGCCATCAGATCCCTTTTCTTCGCCGTCATATCGGGATGATTTTTCAGGATCACAGACTGCTGATGGACCGGACCGTGTTTGACAATGTGGCGCTGCCGCTGCAAATCGCCCAGTCTCCGGCCGGTGATGTCAAGCGACGGGTTTCCGCCGCGCTCGATAAAGTCGGCCTGCTGGATAAAGCACAATGCCTGCCGATTCAGCTGTCCGGCGGGGAACAGCAGCGGGTCGGGATTGCCCGGGCCGTGGTCAATAAGCCGCTGGTGGTGCTGGCGGACGAACCGACCGGCAATCTGGATGCCGATTTGTCCCAGCAGATGATGGGACTGTTTGCCGAATTTAACCGGGTTGGGGTGAGTGTACTGATGGCCACCCACGACACATCCTTGTTAAGCCGTCATAGTTACCGGCGGCTTGATTTACACCAGGGCAGTTTGCGCGAGGTGGCGTATGGCGCGTGAAGCTCAAGGCTGGTTCTCTGTCCAGCGTCAGGTGGGTAAGCAGGCACTCACTGATTTATGGCGCCGTCCGGTGGGCAATGTCCTGACGCTGGCAGTGCTGGCCTTTGCCCTGACCTTACCGGCCTGTTTTTATCTGGCGGCTAAGAATATTGCGATTGTCAGCCAGGCCTGGCAGAACCCGACTCAGCTGACTGTCTATATGGCGCCGGGTGCCGGCGATGCCGAGGCCCGTACACTGAGAGAGAGTCTGGCGGGCTGGACGGAAATCAGCTCGGCGGATTATGTCTCTCCTCAGCAGGGACTGAATGAGTTCCGTGAGCACGCCGGTTTTGCCAAGGCACTGAGCCTGCTGGATGAAAATCCCTTGCCGGCAGTGCTGATTATCAAACCGTCGGTGCAATGGCAGTCGGGCAGCCAGGCGGAAATACTGGCCCGCAAGCTCAGTGAGCAGGCCGGTGTGGATGATGTCCGGCTGGACAGCGACTGGCTGCAGCGCCTTGATGCCATCAAGCAACTCAGTGTCACGCTGACCATGATCATGGCTGGCCTGATGCTGCTGGCCGTGTTCCTGATAGTGGGCAATACACTGCGTCTTCAGCTGCAAAATCAGAAAGAGGCGGTGCAGGTCATGAAACTGGTCGGGGCGACCAACACTTATATTTTGCGGCCATTTCTGTACACAGGTGCCTGGTATGGTTTACTGGCCTCGGTGGCTGCGTTAGTGCTCACTACGCTGGTAAGCTTTATACTGGAAGGTGCGGTTGATAAACTGGCCGCTTTGTATGGCAGTGATTTCCACTTAACCGGCCTGGCCTGGGACGAATGCCTGCTATTGATCCTCTTATCGGCTCTGCTGGGCATACTGGCAGCCCGTCTTTCAGCCGGCAGACACTTAAAAGAAATTGAACCAATGTGACGAATCAGACTCTACGTATTGGTTATGCATGCTTGCATTTTGTGCAGCATTGAAGGCATTATTGTCGGTCTGGCAGTGTAATGCTGCTTGATTTAGGTGAAAGTCCAGGGTATTTGGCCCTGGCAAAGCATCCACAGGGGTTACTTGAATGACAAAAGAGATGACTTCATTAGCTTTAGTTTCTGCTGATAGCCTGGAAGGCTATATCCGGTCTGTAAACAGCCATCCAATGCTGACAGCCGAGCAGGAGCGGGAGTTAGCTGAGCGTCTGCATTATGACGGTGATATTGAGGCTGCCCGCAGTCTGGTATTGTCGCACCTGCGCTTTGTAGTCCATGTTGCCCGCGGCTATACAGGTTATGGCCTGCCAATGGCTGATCTGGTTCAGGAAGGCAACATTGGTCTGATGAAAGCGGTAAAACGCTTCAACCCGGAAGTAGGTGTCAGGCTGGTGTCGTTCGCTGTCCATTGGATCAAGGCTGAAATTCATGAGTATGTGCTGCGTAACTGGCGGATCGTGAAAGTCGCGACCACCAAGGCTCAGCGTAAATTGTTCTTCAACCTGCGTAAGGCGAAAAAGCGCCTTGGCTGGTTTAACAATGAAGAAGTCGAAATGGTGGCCGAGCAACTGGGTGTGGAAACCAGTGAAGTGCGTGAGATGGAATCCCGTCTTGCCGCGCAGGATGCCACCTTTGATATGCCGGCCGATGATGACGAACGTGATAACAGCTATACAGCACCTGTGTATTTCCTGGAAGACAAGTCATCTGACGTGGCGCTCAGCTATGAAGAGAATAACTGGGAAGATCACGCCAACAACCGTCTGTCACTGGCACTGGCGAATCTGGACGACCGCAGTCAGCACATCGTACGTTCGCGCTGGCTGGAGGACGATAAGTCCACGTTGCAGGATCTGGCTGATCATTATGGCGTCTCAGCTGAGCGAATTCGCCAGCTGGAGAAAAACGCGATGCGCAAATTGAAAGATGCCGTCGGTGACGCGCTGTAACGATCTTCATGGCGCAGGATCCTGAGGGTGAGGATCCCTGGGGGTCGCTGGATTTTCTATCCACAAACTTATTGAATGAAGAAACCGGCTTTGAGCCGGTTTTTTTGTGCCTGAACACCTATGGAATGGCGGTTTGCTGAGTGGCCACTGCCATGCCCGGCTGAAGTTGAAAATGTTATCCACAGGCTTTGATCGGATCTTTACTATATCTAGTGGATCCTTTTGGGCAGAAACACATTATCAACGCTATTCACAGTTTTTTCCACAGCTGGCGAAACTATGATCAGCCGGGTACCGGCTGGCACAGCTAGCCTGGCTAACTCTCGATCCTGTAAGGATATTCGGCAAAACCCGCACGCAAAAGGCAGCCAGATTTTTTTCAAAGCTGTGAGTAACTGAGTATACTGGCTGGCATTGCAATAATTGGGGATACCGCGCTCAATGAGCCAGGATCCCTTTGGCACACCATTGCTGGTTTTTGCGTCGATCGTGTGTCGCGCAAGATCGTGTGATGAGGGGGTTGCTGCAGCCAGATGCTGGCACCCCGGTTGATAATTACAGAATGAGGTCATCATGGAGCAGTTTGAACATATTTCGGTTGAGCAAGCGTACGCATTATTACAACAGTCCGACACTAAGGCGGTACTGGTCGACATCCGCGATCCTCAATCCCACGCCTTATCTCATCCGGAGTCTGCTTTTCATCTGACCAATGACACTATGGTCAGTTTTATGGATGACGTTGACTTCGAGCAGCCGGTGATCGTGATGTGCTACCATGGGATCAGCTCTCAGGGCGCAGCCCAGTATCTGATTAATCAGGGGTATGAAACCGTGTACAGCATGGACGGCGGCTTTGAAGCGTGGCGCCGTCAGGCCTATCCGTGTGTTGAGCAGTAATTCAGCCAGATGATCATCCTGCGTCTGCCGGTGACGCCAGCGGCGCACAAATTTCAACAGGGAGTCTGAGATGCAGCGCATCGCCGTGCTCAATAACCCCCGAATGGCACAGGCCTTCATAGATTATATGGCCTCCCGTGGTATTGAACTTACCCTGGCCGCTGAACCCGGCGGCCAGTTTGCCATTTGGTTGTCTGATCCAGCGCACCAGGTAGAAACTGAAGCCGAGTGGCAGCAATTTATCCGCCATCCTGACGATCAGAAATACCAGGCCGCCTCCTGGCAGGTGGCGAACCGCCGCCAGCAGCCTTCGTTTCGCTATGACAGTCCCAGTATGATCGACATGGTGAAATCGGGGGCCGGGCCTGTCTGTCTGCTGGTGATGGTGCTGGCGGTCGGCATATACGGCGGCTGGTTGTTGGGCTGGCAGGCGCCGCTTTTTTACTGGCTGCATTTTCCGACCATGCAGGGCGACAGCTGGGAAGTCTGGCGCTATGTGTCTCACAGTCTGATCCATTTCTCCGCACTGCATGTGATATTTAACTGTCTGTGGTGGTGGGTGCTGGGCGGACGGCTTGAGCGGCACAGCGGCAGCGGCAAGTTACTGGAAGTCTTCATCGTTTCCGCGTTGGTCTCCGGCCTTGCACAGTTCTGGTTCCACGGCCCCAACTTCGGCGGGTTATCCGGCGTGGTCTACGCGCTGATGGGCTACCTGTGGTGGCTGGGCTGGCTGGCTCCTGCGCGGGGCCTCGCTATTCCCAATGGCTATGTCGTCTTTATGCTGGTGTGGCTGGTATTAGGTTTCGTCGGCGTGATGGGGTTTGAAGTGGCCAATATGGCGCATCTGTTCGGGCTGATCTCAGGGTGCCTGCTGGCCTTTGTTGATGCGCATCTGCGACAGCCGGCGGATTCGGCACATTAAGGTTTCAGCCAGGAGTGGGATCACTTACCTAGTAACCAGACCGATTGCCCAGTAAGATGAGCACGCCCGGAAAGCGGGCCACTACGGTCATTGGATCTTCGTCAATCAGGAGCAGTAACAGCAGTGAAGCAAAGCAAACGTCATCAGGAGATCATCGATCTCGTGAAAACTCAGGGCTATGTCAGTACCGATGACCTGGTTGCCCGTTTTAACGTCAGCCCGCAGACGATCCGCAGGGATCTCAATGAGCTGGCCGAAGAGAATAAAATCCGGCGCCATCACGGCGGGGCGACTGTGCCGTCCAGCTCGGTCAATACTTCCTACACAACCCGTAAAGTGATGCAGCTGGCCGAGAAAGATCGCATCGCGCAGGCGATGGTCAAGCATATCCCGGACGGCGCCACGCTGTTTATTGATATCGGGACCACGCCGGAAGCGGTTGCGCGCGCCTTGCTGGATCACTCGGATTTGCGGATCGTGACCAACAACCTGAACGTGGCCGGTATTCTGACCGGTAAAGATGATTTCCGGGTGATTCTGGCCGGTGGTGAAGTGCGCAATCGTGACGGCGGCATAGTGGGGGAAGCGACCCTGGATTTCATCTCTCAGTTCCGTCTGGACTTTGGCATCATAGGGATCAGCGGCATTGATCTCGATGGCTCCCTGCTCGATTTCGATTATCACGAAGTACGGGTAAAACAAGCCATTATTGAAAACAGCCGCTGTGTCATGCTGGGCGTTGATCACACGAAATTCGGCCGCAATGCCATGGTGAATCTGGGGGATATCAGCCAGATTGATATGCTGTTCACCAACAAAACACCGCCAGAGCCGCTGGCCAAGCGGATGGCAGAGCTGGATACCCACCTCGAAATCATACTCGACTGACAGATCTGGTTATGAGCGTTTTCGCTCATAACTGGTTACAGCGAGCATTAATCTGCCTGTACACTCCCGGAAAGCTGCCTGATAAGGCAGCTTTTTTTGTGCGTATGATCATATAGGTGTCATTTTTCGAGCATAAAAAGGATGATATTCGCTTTCCAATTGGCTATATTGAGCGATATCGAACATTTATACAAAGTGAACACTTTCGAATGCATGTCCTAATATAAGCAGAGAGGCAATGCATACGGTAAGCGCGCAGCGCAGTTAAGGCACAGGTGAAAGGCATGACAGCAGCAAATGAAATTCTGGATATTATCGTCGTAGGGGGTGGCATTAACGGCGCGGGTATTGCCGCTGATGCCGCAGGTCGCGGATTGAAAGTGGCATTGTTTGAAGCCGATGATTTTGCTTCTGCGACGTCATCTGCCAGTTCAAAGCTGATCCACGGGGGTCTGCGCTATCTTGAGCATTACGAGTTTCGTCTGGTTGGCGAAGCCCTGGCAGAGCGAGAAGTGCTGCTGCGTAAGATCCCGCATATTGCCCGGCCAATGCGTTTTCGCCTGCCGCACCGGCCACACCTGCGTCCTGCCTGGATGATCCGGGCCGGCTTGTTTTTGTATGATCACTTAGGCAAACGTACCACGCTGCCTGCCAGTGAAGGATTGCGCTTTGGCGCGGATTCCGCCCTGGTGCCTGAAATTACCCGCGGCTTTGAATACTCAGACTGCTGGGTCGATGACGCCCGTCTGGTTATCTTAAATGCGATGGAAACCGCGGCCCGTGGCGGCGAAGTCCGTAACCGCTGTCGTGTTGAAAAGGCCGAGCGCGACGGCGAGCTGTGGCAAGTGACTGTGCTCGATAGTCAGACCGGCGAGCGTTTCATCCGTCGCTCGCATGCGCTGGTGAACGCGGCCGGCCCTTGGGTGAAAACCTTTTATGACACCAGCCTGGATACCCCGTCGCCACGCAATATTCGCCTGATCAAAGGCTCGCACATAGTGGTACCGCGCGTACACGACGAGCCTCAGGCCTACATTCTGCAAAACGAAGATAACCGAATCGTGTTTGTGATTCCGTATCTGGACAGATTCTCGATTGTCGGCACCACAGATGTGGAATATCACGGTGACCCGCGCAAGGTGGCGATTGATGAAGACGAAATCCGCTACCTGCTCAAAGTGTACAACGATCACTTTAAGCACAAACTGCAACGCCAGGATGTGGTATGGACTTACTCTGGCGTCCGTCCGCTGTGTGATGATGAATCCGACTCACCGCAGGCCGTGACCCGTGATTACACCCTGGAGCTGGAACAGGAAGGCTCTCAGCCGCCTTTGCTGTCGGTGTTTGGCGGCAAGCTGACCACCTACCGCAAGCTGGCCGAATCGGCACTGCGCAAGCTGGCACCTTTCTTCCCGGACATGGGACCGGCCTGGACGGCGCAAGCCTGTCTGCCCGGCGGCGAGGCGGATTTTGACCGTGAGCGCCTCAGTGCTGATTTACGCCACCGTTTTAGCTGGATGAGCGCGTTTACCGCTGATCGCATGGCAACGAATTACGGGATCATGAGCTGGCAGATACTGGAAGGTGTCAGCAGTGAAGCGGAGATGGGGCAGCATTTTGGCGAAGGTTTTTACGCCAGAGAACTCGATTACCTGATGAGCCGTGAATTTGTTGTCAGCGCAGACGATGCTCTGTGGCGGCGCAGCAAACTGGGGCTGTATCTGAGTAGTGAGCAGCAACAGGCGGTGGCAGAGTATATTGCCTCGCAACATGGCAAGGCGCACGCTGCAGCCTGATACTGTGTAATAACATACGGGAAATAAAGACCAAAGCGCCCACCGGGCGCTTTTTTTGTAACCTCTAAACCACAGGTTATGGCGGTAGTGAGTGTTTTGTCGGGGTTACTGGTACAGATATTTGGTGAACAGCAGCTCAGTTAATAGCTTTTGGTTGGTCTCTGCTATCAGCAGGTCATTCACTTTGTCCAGGCATTGCTGGCGTATGGCTTCGCGACCGGCCAGAGACTTGATTTTCACTTCCGGCTGTTCGCCAATGATTTGGATAATGGCGTCACGGATAAGCGGCGCATGGTGTTCAACCAGAGGGATATAGTCCGGGTCGGAGACCATGAGATCGACCTGCAGGCGCAGATAACCCAGCTTTTTACTTTGGGTGATATAGTTAGTGGTGATATCCGGCGTCAGGGTGAAATAACTGTATTCAGGGGTCTTTGCCGGCGCAGATTGTGCCAGCGCAGGCTGAGTCAGGGTAATCAGCACCATCGCCAATGTCAGGAGTAGAGATTTCATCTTGCTATCCATCTGTATCAGGGAAAAATCTGTTACCCAAGTGCCTACTTTGGCGAGGAATGATATTCCTGTCCGTGACGGCTTGCTACAATAGGGCATCATTCAGTGTTATCAATTGGCCACATTCTATCACCCTTTCTAGGAATTGAATTGGGAAGATGTCGAAATTCAAGCAGATATATAAGTCCGCTCTGGACAATGCCGACTGGCAACTGACAGAAAACATACACCTCAATCAGCCGCAACTGCAAAGCTGGTTGCAGGAAAATGGCTCGTTGTCACGCCGTTTTGCCCGTTATTGTCATCAGTTCAGTGTGCTTCTGCTGGCGCAGGAGCCGATCAAAGCCGGCAGCTTACAGCCTGATGAACAGGCGATGCTGGGGCCAGTGGATTGCCTGGAGCGTATCGTCCTTTTGCATGGCGACGGTGTGCCCTGGGTGTTTGGCCGCACGCTGATCCCTGTGCCGACCATGACGGGTGAGGAGCAGGACATCGCCCGGCTGGGAGAATCGCCGCTGGGATACCGGGTGTTTACCGATCAGAGTGCGCGCCGTGATGCCCTGCAGCTGGCCCGCCTGAATGTTAATGACGATACGTTATGGGCGCGTCGCTCTCGCCTGTGGGTAAAAGAAAAGCCGATGCTGGTGGCTGAGCTGTTTCTGGCACCCGCTCCGGTATATCAGCAGCAGAGCTCTAAAGTCGCGCCATTCAGCGGTAAATTATCAGCGGTATCAGGCAGCGAAAACGCTGCCCATTACGAACAAAAGTAGGAGAGTGAAGGTTTGGAGATCACCAAGGCCAGGGCGTACTGGCAGCTAGCGCGGATGGATCGCCCGATTGGTAGTTTGTTATTGATGTGGCCGACCCTGTGGGCATTATTTCTGGCCGCAGATGGCATGCCGGATATCAAGGTGCTGGTGGTGTTCGTGCTCGGGGTTTTTTCGATGCGGGCGGCGGGCTGTGTCATCAATGATTACGCAGACCGGCATTTTGACGGCCATGTGAAGCGTACCGCGCAGCGTCCTTTGCCTTCCGGTTTGATCAGCGAGCGCGAAGCGCTGGGCTTTTTTGCCGTGTTGTCGTTAGTGTCTTTCGCGTTAGTGCTGACCATGAATACACTGACTATCCAGTTGTCTGTGGTCGGTCTGTTACTGGCGGCTGCTTATCCGTTTATGAAGCGCTATACCCATCTGCCGCAGCTGGTGCTGGGCATGGCCTTCGGCTGGGCCATTCCAATGGCGTATGCCGCGCAGTCCGGCGCTTTACCGCCAGTGGCCTGGATGCTGTTTGTCGCCAATATACTCTGGACCATTGCTTATGATACCCAGTACGCCATGGTCGACAGGGATGATGATTTAAAAATCGGCATCAAATCCACCGCCATTCTGTTTGGCCGCAATGACAAGCGCATTATCGGCCTGCTGCAGCTGGGCACATTAGGGCTGCTGATTGTGGTGGGTATGCAGATGGGGTTATCTCAGCTGTACTACTGGAGTCTGCTGGGTGCGGCGGCGCTGTTTGTTTATCAGCAGATGCTGATTCGCGGCAGGGAGCGCGAACCCTGTTTTAAGGCTTTTCTCAACAATAACTATGTGGGGATGCTGGTGTGGCTGGGCATGGCCGCTGGCTTAATGCTCTGAGGTGATGATTCCGCTCCGGTTGTAAAAACGCCCGCGTCTTGCGGGCGTTTGCTGTTTTAAGCGGGTGGATTATTTGTCCGCTGAATCCGGCCCCGGCTCTTTTTTCTCTTCCCGGTTCATGACTGCCTGAATGGTCAGCTTCACTTCCGGCGACACCAGATCGGCCAGTAAATCGGCCAGAGTGGCCACCGGACGGGACACGGCATGGTTGTCCTGATTCAGGTAGCCTTCCTGACGCAGGGTTTTGACCATCGCAGAGAAGACGCCTTTATCGAAGAATTCAGGCGCATTAATACCGTGAAGACGGCTCAGGCGCTGTGCCATCATCTGGCTTTGCTGCTCCAGATCGCTCTTCATCAGCTGAGGTTCGCTGCGCAGCAGAGTCAGGGTAATGGCGTAGCGCTGCAAGGTTTCGGTAATGGTATTGCCCAGCAACTGAAGCGGCCCGATACGGACACTGTTGAGCGACAATTCATTGCCGTCGCTCAGGATCAGTCGCTGGCGGATCAGCTCATCAATCAGGGCATCAACCGCTTCCGGTAAATCCGCCCAGTCAAAGCGCAGGTAAAGCTCGGCCTTCAAAAACGGATACAGCAGGCTGATCTGACGATGCATTTCGGCCCGGCTCAGGCGCTGATGCGAGACGACTATGTGGGCAATCAGCGAAGGCAGCGCAAACAGGTGGATGATGTTATTGCGGTAATAGGTCATCAGCAGTGACTGCTGGCGATCCAGCGACACTATCTCTCCCAGGCTGTCACGCTCAACCATGAACTTATCCATGCTGATGGCATTTTCAACCAGCTCAGCCGCTGTGTCTGACGGCTGGGTACAGTCCGACGAGTACGGCGTGTTATGGAGCAGCTGCAGGTAACAGTCAATCTGTTGCTCCAGCTCTTCACGGCTCAGGGCGCGCTGGCGGGAGGCCAGTAAGGCCAGCGCACAAAGGGTCAGACCGTTGGTCGCCGCGGCATCGTTGATGTGGGTCATCATCTTATCGGCCAGGTTGTTGACCACAGGGTTGAGCCATTGCGGGCGGGCAGGTTCAATCGGGTCGATATGCTGACGCCAGTCCGGCACCTGCTCGTTCAGGTACTGATTGAGCGGGATAGGTTCACCGAAGTTGACATAACCCTGGCCGAAATTGCGCAATTTACGCAGGGTGCGCAGTACCTGGCCCAGGCTTTCTTTTTCTTTGCGCTTGCCACGCAGCTCTTTGGCGTAAGTGGCCACTTCCATCACGTGCTCGTAGCCAATATACACCGGCACCAGAGTGACCGGGCGGTTGAGGCCGCGCAGCATGGCCTGAATGGTCATCGACAGCATGCCGGTTTTCGGTGCCAGCAAGCGGCCGGTCCGGGAGCGGCCGCCTTCACTGAAATATTCCACCGAGTAACCTTTGGCAAACAGCTCGCCGAGATATTCGCGAAATACCGTTGAATAGAGGCGGTTGCCTTTAAAGCTGCGGCGGATAAAGAACGCGCCGCCGCGGCGGAAAATCGGCCCGGCCGGGAAAAAGTTCAGGTTAATACCCGCTGCAATGTGCGGCGGCACCATGCCCTCCTGATAGAGCACGTAAGACAGCAGCAGGTAATCCATATGGCTTCGGTGGCACGGCACATAAACAATTTCATGGCCGTCCTGCGCTAATTGGCGGACCCGCTGGGCATTGCTGACATTGATCCCTTTATAAAGGCGGTTCCACAGCCAACTCAGGAAACGGTCACCGTGACGCACCAGGCTGTAGGAGAAATCGGCCGCAATTTCTTCCATCATATCAATGGCTTCTTTGCGCACTTTTTCTAACGGCACATCGCGGCTTTCCGCTTCCTCGCGGACCACTTTTTCTATCGCTTTGGAAGCCAGCAGGCGGTTAAACAGCGCCTGACGCTGCGGCAGACGAGGGCCGGCAGCCGCCAGCTTCTGGCGGGAGAAATGGATCTTAGCCACCCGGGCCAGCTTATTGGCAATGGCGTTATCTGTTCCGTGCTTGTCGGCCATAAAGCGTAACGACATGGTCGGGCTGAGGCGGACCATACAATCCCGGCCCTGCGCCAGCACGGCGAAGCATTTTTCCGGGCCATTTAAGGCTTTCAGTATCGGTTTTTGCTCCCCTTCAGTGCCGGGTTTGCGGCCCCACAATACCGAAGCGGGCAGCAGATGAACATCCAGTTGCGGATCCGCTTTATGGGCTGCCAGCAAATCGGTAAACAGGGTTAAGGATTTGGCCGGTAACTGGCCGTCACGGCCGAAAATGCTCGGGCTGTTGGCGACGAAGACATAGCGGGGAAACACCTGGCCGTTGATGACGACAGGTTCGAGCGGATCGGGCAGCCCGACGGCCCGGGTCGCCGCACTCAGAGTCAGCAGATCGGTCTGCGAGCCGAAAGGCAAGGTGTAGATAATAGGGCGGTCGAGATCCAGTTCCAGTTCAGAAACCGGATCGGACGGAATGGTACGGGTCTTAACCAGTAAAGAAAGCGGCAAATTCAGAAGACTTTGCGAAAATTTCTGCCAACTTGACATGTTTATAACTAGCCTCGAAATCTTAATGCGTGGCAAGGATAGCAGAAAACGCGCCGGGTATTGCTGCGAAAAATACGATACAGGATAGTAAAAAGTAAAATTTTGTTCGCTGGCGTTATGGCGGGGTCAGCCAAGCCAGCATTTCATTGAATATAGTCTTTTCAAAACAATGAACACTGGATATACTCACAGTGAACTGTATAAAAAGACAGGGTATGTCATGAAGCCGTTAACGCCACGCCAACAAGAAGTCTTTGATTTGATCAAAGCAAAAATTGAAGTAGCCGGCATGCCGCCGACTCGGGCGGAAATTGCCCGTGAACTGGGGTTCCGATCTGCCAACGCGGCAGAGGAGCATTTAAAAGCGCTGGCTCGTAAGCAGGTGATTGAAATTGTACCGGGTGCATCACGCGGTATTCGCCTGCTGGTGAATGACGAGGATGCACAGGAACGTGGTCTGCCGCTCATCGGCCGTGTTGCCGCCGGTGAGCCGATTCTGGCTCAGGAACATGTTGAAACCCACTACGATGTCGACCCGTCAATGTTTAAACCGCAGGCTGATTTCCTGCTGCGTGTGAATGGCATGAGCATGAAAGACATAGGGATTATGGACGGCGATTTGCTTGCAGTGCATAAAACCCAGGATGTCCGTAACGGCCAGGTGGTTGTTGCCCGTGTCGATGACGATGTGACGGTAAAACGTCTTGAAAAGAAAGGGTCTCAGGTGTATCTGCATGCCGAAAACGAGGCGTTCGCACCGATTGTGGTGGATCTGACTCAGCAGCACCTGACCATTGAAGGTATTGCCGTGGGTGTTATCCGCAACGGCGACTGGGGCTGAGGCCTGATTGTGTGTAAAGAAGCGACGAATTCTTTGCAATAGTTAATGATAGTCATTATCATCAAGGTATCACCTTGTAGACGATGACGATAATGACTAAATCTGCCCGCTATCATATTCCGGCTGCACTCTTGCAGCCGCTCTGGCTGCGTAGTCGCGAGAGTCTGGCTGACGGTGGTTTGATTTATGACCCCTTAGCCGCAGCGGCCTGCCGGCAATGTCATCTGGCCCCGGATTGCCTGGCCGGTAATGTCGATCAACACCAGTTGCTGCACGCGACCCTGACCCTGTTGGTGGATCAGCGGGTACAGCATTTTCTGCGCCGTTTTCCTAATGGTCATGTCATCAATGTCGGGGCCGGGCTGGATACCCGTTTCTACCGGTTGGATAATGGCCGGTGCCGCTGGCTGGAGCTGGACTGCAACGAGAACCTGCTGTGGCGGCAAAAGTTGTTTCACGCCAGTGAACGGTATCGGATGCGGCCGGGTTCTGTGACAGATCTGAGCTGGTTATCCCAGCTGCCGACCTCATTTTCTTCACCTGTTATGCTGGTGTGTGATCAGGCTTTGTTGCAGATTTCTGCGCAGGAAGTGGCGAAATTTGTCCAGCGGATAGGTTGTCATTTCAATCAGCTGGAATTGTGCCTCGTGCTGGCTGGCGATCGCTGTGACAGTGGCCTGGGCCATAAATTAGGGACGCAGAACTATGCACATGGTTTTGAAGATCCTGTCCGCCAGCTGCTGCAATGGCTGCCCTGGGCCGAGCACGTATCCAGCCACTCACCACTTACTGTGCCTTGTCCGCGCTGGCGCCCCTGGCAGCGTTGGCTGTCGCACTTGCCTTCGTTCGGTCACAGATTGACACCTGTGGTGTCGCACCTTCGTTTTTAAGTCCGCCCTTTTCTCTTTCTGCCCGCTTATGTCTACCAGCGCCCATTTCTTGCGGGCGTTGACTATTTCTCACTCAAAATTTTGTTCATTCTGGCAAATCTGTCCTAAGTTAAATGTAAACAAGCTGTTATAGCTATTTTGCGCTGATTAGGGAATCCTGGCTGAGACAGGTGTCTGTTGTCTCCGGCGTGGGACGGTAACTGGCACTTGACTGTCAGGGTGACTGAGGGAGGGAGCCACGGAATGATGCGGCGATTGTTTTATGGATTATTGGGCCTGCTGAGTGTGCCCGCATGGGCAGAAACCCAGTCGATGCCGCTGAATATGACCCAGGGTGTCACCGGGGTCAGTCAGCAGGTCTATTCACTGCACATGACGATTTTTTATATCTGTGTCGCGATTGGCATCGTGGTATTCGGCGTGATGTTCTGGGCGATTATCCATCACAGAAAGTCACGGGGTGCTGTGGCGGCTTCCTTTCATGAAAGTACCCGGGTTGAACTGCTCTGGACCCTGATTCCTTTTGTTATCCTGATCGTGATGGCCATTCCGGCGACTAAAACCCTGCTGGCGATGGAAGATACCTCGCAATCGGACATTACTATTCAGATAACCGGCTCACAGTGGAAATGGCACTATCGCTATTTCGGCGAAGAGGTTGAATTTTACTCCAACTTAGCCACCTCTCAGGCGCAAATTAACAATGAACGGCAAAAGCGCGATAACTACCTGCTGGAAGTGGATCACCCGCTGGTGGTGCCTGTCGGGCAGAAAATCCGCTTTCTGATGACCTCGCAGGATGTGATTCATTCCTGGTGGGTACCCGCGTTTGCCGTCAAGAAAGACGCCAATCCCGGCTTCATCAACGAAGCCTGGACCAAGATTGATAAGCCGGGTATTTACCGCGGGCAATGTGCTGAGCTGTGCGGTAAGGATCACGGCTTCATGCCGATTGTGGTGATTGCCAAGCCGCAGGCCGATTTTGAGGAATGGCTGCAAGTCACCAAAACCGCCCAGCGGGAGGCGAAAGCTGAAGAGTTGCGTCTGCTGGATATGCAAATGCCCATGGAAGAGCTGATGGCGATGGGCGAGACAGTCTACAACACCCGCTGTGCTGTGTGTCACCAGGCCAATGGTCAGGGTTTGCCGGGCGCGTTTCCGGCACTGGCCGGTACAGGGGTTTCGGTTGATCCGGCTAAAAAACTGGAACACATCAGCATTGTGGTCCACGGACGTAACGGTACGGCAATGCAGGCGTTCGGCCCGCAGTTGAGCCTGAAGGAGCTGGCATCTGTGATTACCTATGAGCGTAATGCCTGGGGTAACAATACCGGCGATATGGTTCAGGCAGCAGAAGTACAGGCAATTCTTAAGGGCGAGCAGCTTTAGGGAGTAACAGGGCATGACGGACATGATGCGTGAACAGGCAGTGGAAGAGACCAGTCATACTGAGCATGATACACATCATCATCAAAGTGGTATCAAGCGCTGGCTGTTTACTACCAACCATAAGGATATCGGGAGCCTGTACCTGATGTTCAGCTTTACTATGTTCCTGGTCGGTGGGGCGATGGCCATGGTGATCCGGGCCGAATTGTTCCAGCCTGGCTTGCAACTGGTGGATCCTAACTTTTTTAATCAGATGACCACAGTGCACGGTCTGATCATGGTCTTTGGTGCCGTGATGCCAGCGTTTACCGGGCTGGCTAACTGGATGGTGCCGCTGATGATAGGGGCGCCGGACATGGCGCTGCCGCGGATGAATAACTGGAGCTTCTGGATTCTGCCGTTTGCGTTCGCCATGCTGCTGGGGTCGTTGTTTATGGAAGGCGGCGGTCCGAACTTTGGCTGGACTTTCTATGCACCGCTCTCGACGACTTACAGTCCGCAGAGCACAGGCCTGTTTGTGTTTTCTATCCATATTATGGGTATCAGCTCCATCATGGGGGCGATTAACGTCATAGTCACTATCATGAACTTGCGTGCGCCTGGCATGACGTACATGAAAATGCCGCTGTTTGTCTGGACCTGGTTGATCACGGCGTTTCTGCTGATTGCTGTGATGCCGGTGCTGGCGGGAGCGGTCACTATGGTGCTGACCGACAAATACTTTGGCACCAGTTTCTTTGATGCCGCCGGTGGCGGGGATCCTGTGATGTTCCAGCATATCTTCTGGTTCTTCGGTCACCCGGAAGTGTACATCATGATTTTGCCGAGTTTCGGTATTGTTTCCGCGATTATCCCGGCGTTTTCGCGCAAAAGGCTGTTTGGCTACAGTTCCATGGTATACGCAACGGCGTCTATTGCCGGTCTGAGTTTCCTGGTGTGGGCCCACCATATGTTTACCACAGGGATGCCGGTGGCTGCCGAGCTGTTTTTCATGTACTGCACCATGCTGATATCCGTGCCGACCGGGGTAAAAGTGTTTAACTGGGTGGCGACCATGTGGCGAGGTTCACTGACCTTTGAAGTGCCTATGCTGTTTGCCATTGCTTTCATTGTTCTCTTTACCATAGGCGGGTTCTCCGGCCTGATGCTGGCGATCACCCCGGCAGATTTCCAGTACCACGATACCTATTTTGTGGTGGCCCATTTCCATTACGTACTGGTGTCAGGCGCGATCTTCTCCATCATGGCCGCGGCTTATTACTGGCTGCCTAAATGGACGGGGCATATGTTCGATGAACGCCTGGCGAAGTGGCATTTCTGGTGCTCAGTGATTTCCGTCAACATCCTCTTCTTCCCGATGCATTTCCTGGGACTGGCAGGGATGCCGCGACGCATTCCGGATTATGCGCTGCAATTTGCCGATGTGAACGCCATCGTCAGTATTGGCGGCTTTCTGTTTGGTCTGTCGCAGCTGATTTTCCTGGCGGTCGTCGTGAAGTGTGCGCGTGGCGGGGAACCGGCAGGCGCGAAACCCTGGGATGGCGCCGAAGGGCTGGAATGGACAGTACCTTCGCCGGCACCTCATCATACTTTCTCCACGCCGCCTAAGGTGGACTAAGGAGGCGATATGGCTGACATCGATAAGGAAAAAGGCAAGAAGAAGTCATTACTGAGCCTGATTTTACTGTCACTGGGGATGTTTGGTTTCGCCTTTGCGCTGGTGCCTCTCTATGACGTGTTTTGTGAAGTCACTGGCATCAATGGCAAGACATCCAACCAGGCCGCCATTGCCAGTGAACAGGTAGACGACAAACGCACCGTTACCGTGGAGTTTATGGCCTACATCAATCCGGGCATGGCCTGGCGGTTCGAACCGGAAGTGACCCGGCTGGTGGTGCATCCGGGCGAAACCTACAAAGTGCTGTATTCGGCCCAGAACCTGACGCAGACCGCCACAGTGGGCCAGGCGGTACCGTCCGTCTCTCCGGGGCTGGGGGCGCAGTATTTTAATAAGATTGAATGTTTTTGCTTTAACCGTCAGCCATTGGCTGCCGGGGCGTCAGCAGAGCTGCCTTTGCTCTTCTATATTGATCCCAAGCTGCCTGAGGATATCAATACACTGACACTGGCTTATACCTTGTTTAACGCTCAGCCGGAACCTGCGGCGCAAACGCAATGAGGTCGACCATGGCGAATCCGTACACAGAACATGAGCAGTCCCTGAAACCTTCCCATGAGCATTACTATGTGCCGGCGGCCAGCGCCTGGCCGATAGTGGGGGCTGTGGCGTTATTTTTGATAGCCATGGGCGCCGGCGCCACCGTCGGTGGACTGTTCGGCGGCAATGGTCCCTGGATTTTGATGAGCGGGGTGGGTTTGCTGCTGCTCATGCTGGTGGGCTGGTTCCGCGATGTGATCCGCGAATCGATGACCGGCCTGTACAGCTCACAGATGGACCGCTCCTTTCGACAGGGCATGAGCTGGTTCATTTTCTCAGAAGTGATGTTTTTTGCCGCCTTTTTCGGGGCGCTGTTTTACGCCCGGATGATAGCCGTGCCCTGGCTGGGCGGGGCGAGTAATAACGCCATGACACACGAAGTGCTGTGGCCGGAGTTTGTCGCACAGTGGCCGCTGATCATGACACCTGGTGGTACGGAAACTCAGGCCATGGGACCGCTTGGTCTGCCGCTCTACAATACCCTGATTCTGCTGACCTCTTCTGTGACGGTACATTTTGCCCATGTGGCGCTGGAGAAAGGTAACCGCCCGCGCCTGACCCTTTATCTGCTGCTAACTGTGCTGCTGGGTAGCTTGTTCGTGTATCTGCAGGGTGTCGAATATATCCATGCCTATCAAGACATGGATCTGACCTTAGATGCCGGGGTCTACGGCAATACCTTCTTTATGCTGACCGGTTTTCACGGCCTGCACGTGACTCTGGGTACTCTTATTCTCTTTATCGTCTGGCTTAGGGTGTTGAAAGGGCACTTTACACCGGAGCACCATTTTGCCTTTCAGGCCGGTGCCTGGTACTGGCACTTCGTTGACGTGGTGTGGCTGGGGTTGTTTGTCTTTGTCTATATTCTCTGATGCCAGAGGGCCTCAGAATGGCCGGGGATGCGGCTCGATAAGACCTGTTGCCAGTGCCAGCAACAACAGGGCAAACAGCAGGACAGAAAACAGCACGCGCCGGCCAAGGTAGTGAGACATAGGCTTGCTTTGCTTGCCTTTCAGCATCACTGGCAAGGCACGGAATAAGTTAAACAAGATAAAGAACAGCAGGCAGACAATCAGGATTTTCAGCAACATGATAGCTCCGTGGTTGGCTGAATCAGGGCGTCAGGGATGAGGCAAAGGACGCGATGAGACGGACAGGGTTTATTCTTTTTACTTTGGTGGTCCTGTCGGTGTTGGTCAAGCTGGGAATGTGGCAGATCTCACGCGGACAGGAAAAAGAAACGCTGACAGCAGCGCTGAAGCTCAGGGGAGAGCAGACATTCTACAGTGTCGCCAGCCTGCCGGATGATCCTTTGTGGTACCGGGTCAGGTTAAGCGGCGAATATGATCACAGCAAAGCGATTTTACTGGATAACCAGCTGGATCGCGGCCGGCCGGGTTATCACCTGTTTTACCCGTTCCGGACAGAAAACGGCGCCTGGGTACTGGTGAACTTAGGCTGGTTGCCTGCGCCGCAATACCGGGATGAGCTGCCTGTGTTACCCGAATTTCATGGCCAGGTCATGCTGACGGGCATGATTGCACCCTCGACTCAGCTTCCTGAGCTGAGCGAGGCAGGGACAGAAAACGGCTGGCCAAGGCGGGTGCAAAATATCAAGCCACAAGAACTGGCAGGTGCAACGGGATTGCCCTTGCCTGACTGGGTCATACAGATAGCGGCGGATGACCCGCTGGCGCTCAAGCAGAACTGGCAGGCCGTAGTGATGGGGCCGGAAAAGCATTATGCCTATGCCGTGCAGTGGTTTCTGCTAGCGCTGGCCGTCGCCGGGCTGGCCTGGTGGTGGCTGAAACGCAGTACGCACTAAGAACGCAGTAGGCACTGAGAAACAGGAGTCAGGGATGAGAAAACACATCAATTTAGTGTTGTTGTTACTGTTGTTTGTGCTGCCTGTGGTGGTAGCCAAGCTGGTGCTGGACAACCACTGGTATCAGGGGGGAGCCATCAATCGGGGGCAACTGCTGGAGCAGCCTGTGGTGACCGACTGGCTGGGGATGCGTGGTAAATGGCAGCTGGTGTATCTGCTGCCGGCAGAGTGTGATACCCGCTGTCAGGGCGCCTTGTTTAATTTGCGTCAGGTGCCTCAGGCCATGGGCGCCGAACAGGAGCGTATTGCCAGCCTGGTGCTGGTCTCAGGTCAGGGGGATACAGGCTTGCCTGCTGCAGAGCATGTGCAGGCCGGCAGCAGTACAGTACTGGCCGCACCGGAGCCTGTCCTTGCTCAGATCCGTGCGTTGGAATTCGGCGCTCAGGCCATTTATATCTCAGATCCGCAGGGCAATGTCATGCTGGCTTATCCTCTGGTGGAAGGGCAGACGCAGGTGCTGGCTCAGGGTAAGGACATGCTGAGGGATCTCAAACGTTTACTCAAGGTTTCCAAAATAGGCTGATGCTGCAAACCGCATGCGCTAAGGAGTGGCGATGTTATCAATGGCTTCTTCCCGTTACCGGCAGGCCGACCGGCGCTTTACCTGGCTGGTTGGACTGACTCTCTTATTATCCGTTGCTGTGATAGCCCTGGGGGCGTATACCCGGCTGACAGAAGCCGGGCTTGGCTGCCCGGACTGGCCCGGCTGCTATGGTTTCATGACAGTCCCTAAAACTGACGCGCAGCATGCACTTGCCCAGCAGGCTTTCCCGGATCACCCGGTGGAAGTGCATAAAGCCTGGAATGAAATGATCCACCGCTACATGGCCGGTGCGCTCGGGCTGCTGATAGTTGCTTTGAATGTCCTGGCCCGTCGCCGTGATGACAGGCCGCGCCGCTTACCTCTGGTGTTGCTGGGGCTGGTGGTGTTTCAGGCGTTGCTGGGTATGTGGACTGTGACCATGTCGCTCAAGCCGGTGATCGTGATGGGTCATTTGCTGGGCGGCTTTACCACAGCCAGCCTGTTGCTGGTGCTCTGGTTGCGAATGTTGCTGAGACACAGAAAGCGGCCTGCGATAGCGGGTGCCTCTTCTTCTCAGTTGGTCAGTGTCAGGCGCTTAGCCGTGGCCGGGCTGATAGTGGTGGCGGTGCAGATTGCACTGGGCGGCTGGACCGCAGCCAACTATGCCGCTGTGGTCTGCACTCAGCTGCCTGTTTGTGAAGTGGACTGGGTGAGTAAATTTGATATCAGGGCGTTTGAGCCCTGGCAGCCGGGTTTTCAGACCTATCAATATGGCGTGCTCAATTTTGACCAGCGGGTGTCTATTCATGCCGCGCACCGCATCGGCGCCATGCTGACCACCCTGGTGATTCTGCTGCTTGTCTGGCGGCTGTGGCACATCGGCTGGCGGCGTTACGCCGTGCTGATACTGGCGCTGCTCTCAGTGCAGATCGCGCTGGGGGTGACGAATGTACTGGCCAGCCTGCCACTGCCTGTGGCTGTGGCCCATAACCTGGGGGGATTGAGTTTACTGCTCAGCGTACTGGCGGCGAACTGGTCTTTGTTGATGGCCCCGGCTGCGGTGAATGTCAGCCGGGCTGCACGGATACCGCGAGTGAAAACGGTCCGTCATGCACTGATTCGGGCGCAGGCAGGCACACATGGAAGGCAAACGCATTTTGGCCGTATGACACCCAAGTCAGGCTAATTCAGGGAGGTAGGCGACATGGCGAAATCACAATCACTGGAACAGCGCCAGATAGCGTATTCCGGCCGAAGCTGGCGCCAGCTGGGGCGCGATTATCTGATGATGACCAAGCCAAAAGTCGTGGCGATGCTGTTGCTGACGGCGCTGGTGGGTATGTGTCTGGCAGTCCCGGGGATCCCGCCCGTTAAAGCCGTAGTGCTGGGTTTGCTGGGGATCGGCTTGCAGTCGGCGTCTGCAGCGGCCTTTAATCACGTGCTCGACCGGCAATTAGACGCCAAAATGGCCCGTACCCATCACAGGCCCTTGGCGCGCGGACGGGTGCCGACTGTTAATGCGGTGATTTTTGCCACTGTGCTGATGATAGTGGGCTTTGCCTTGCTGTGGCAGCTGAACCCGCTGACCGCCTGGCTGACGCTGGCCAGTCTGGTAGGTTACGCCCTGGTGTATACCCTGTGGTTAAAACACGCGACGCCGCAGAATATCGTCATCGGTGGCCTGGCCGGTGCCGCGCCGCCCTTGCTCGGCTGGGCAGCGGTAACCGGCCAGTTTGATCCTCATGCGCTGTTGCTGGTGATGCTGGTGTTCGCCTGGACACCGCCGCATTTCTGGGCGCTGGCGATACACCGCCGCGATGATTATGCCAAAGCCGATATTCCTATGCTGCCGGTGACGCACGGGATTGCCTTCACCAAGACCATGGTGCTGCTGTATACCCTGATTCTGACGCTGATCGGCCTGCTGCCCTGGCTGACTGGCATGAGTGGTGCGCTGTATCTGGCGGGCAGTCTGGGGCTGAATCTGGGTTTTGTCGGTTATGCCTTGAAGCTCAAGTTTGCCGATGAACCTGGCCATGCTTGGGCCACGTTCAAGTTTTCTATCTGGCACCTGCTGGGACTCTTTGTGGTGTTACTGGCTGACCACTGGCTGGGAATACTGCTGGTATAACACAGGCAGATTCATGCTAACAGCTGGCAGTCATGGGTCCTGCTGTTACACTGTGCGGCTAAGCGTGTGAATCATAAGGTTGAAACTGTGCTGGCCGCATTAAAAGATATCTCCCTTCACCGCCAGGTCTTTGCCCTGGCGATTCCTATGGTGCTGTCCAACATCACTGTCCCTTTGCTGGGGCTGGTGGATGCGGCTGTGATCGGCCATCTTGAGCATGCCTGGTATCTGGGTGGCGTGGCTGTCGGCGGCACTATGATCAGCGTGACCTTCTGGTTGCTCGGTTTTCTGCGCATGGCAACCACAGGGCTGTGCGCGCAGGCGTACGGCGCCAGTAATAAGTCTTCGCAGGCGGCTGTATTACTGCAGGGGATAGCTCTGGCCTGGGGGCTGGCAGCGTTGCTGATCCTCAGCCATAGCCTGATAGCGGATGCGGTGTTTTCCGTCAGTGATGCCAGCGATGCAGTCAAAACCTATGCGGATCAGTATTACTCGATTCGAATCTGGGGGGCGCCGGCGGCCCTGGCCAATTTTGTCATCATGGGCTGGCTGCTGGGCAGTCAGAATGCCCGACTGCCGATGTGGCTGCTGATTATCACCAACAGCATTAATATCCTGCTCGATGTCCTGTTTGTGCTGGGACTGGGCTGGCAGGTGGCCGGTGCGGCCGCCGCCTCAGTGATCGCTGAATACAGTGGCATGGTACTGGGGCTGTATTTTGTTGCCTGCCAGTGGAAAACCCTGAATTTGCCGCCCTGGCGTAGCCAGCTCAATAAAGTCGGACAGGGCATGGGGCGCTTGCTGCGCCTCAATCGGGATATCTTCCTGCGCAGCTTGTGCCTGCAGCTGGCTTTCAGTTTCATGACGTTTCAGGGCGCCAGCCTGGGTGATAACGTGGTGGCTGCCAATGCGGTGCTGATGAGTTTTCTGATGCTGGTGTCTTACGGGATGGACGGCTTTGCCTATGCCATGGAAGCCATGGTGGGCAAAGCCATAGGTGCCAGAAACCGCGAAGCCCTGAGCCGGACGCTGATCAGTACCACTTTGTGGAGTGTGGTGATTGCTTTGCTGATGACGCTGGCCTTCACGCTGTTCGGGGACGCAATTATCGCCCTGATCTCGGATATCCCGGCAGTGCAGCGCGAAGCAAGTCGTTACCTGCCCTGGCTGGCTGCCGTGCCTCTGGTGGCGATGTGGTGCTTTCTGCTGGATGGCATTTTTATCGGCGCGACCCGAGGCAAAGAAATGCGCAACAGCATGTTTATCGCGACCTGTAGTTTTTTCCTGATCTGGCAGCTGTTTAACCAGTTTGGCAACCATGCGCTGTGGGCGGCGATGTTAGGTTTTCTGGCCATGCGAGGGCTGTTGCTAGCGGCTATTTTTGCGTATCAATGGCAAAAAAATATTTTTCTTGAAGAGGCCTGTTCTAACAAATAGTTATCATATTTTATGCTGTTCAATAAACCTGTACGGGCCAATAACTCTGTCCTTTCTTATTGATAGTGTTTAAAATATGACCTGTTTTGGAGTTGAGCAGGTTGAAAATGAAACAAAAAATCGGTGTTTTTTTATTGCTTTTTATGGGTTTACTGTGGTGCTTTAATGCTAGTGCAGTGGCTCCGGGAGCCAAAGTTAGAGTAACGGCAACGGCGTATAATTCCGTGGCAGCCCAGACCGACAGCAGCCCATCAATTGCTGCCTGGGGAGACAGACTAAAGCCGGGAATGAAGGCAATCGCAGTATCTCGAGACCTTTTGAAAATGGGCCTCAAACACGGCTCTAAAGTAAAAATCTCAGGCCTGCCTGGTGAGTATGTGGTGCTGGATAAGATGCATCACCGCTGGTCAAAGAAAATTGATATCTACATGGGCCGGGATGTCCGGGCTGCTAAAAACTGGGGCCGACGCGCTGTGACTATCACAGTTTTAAAAGCCTGATATCGCACAATACCTAGCCGAATAATCGCACGAAAGCCTGATTATCCTGATAGGCATTAAGCACAGACAAGAATGAAAAAAGCCGCGAATGCGGCTTTTTTTATGTGATTTTTCCCGGTGCGCGAGAGTAGGGATGAGATCCCGCGCGGGCATAAATCAGTAGTAAGACAATCAGTAGTAAGAATGGTCACCACGGGCGTGTTCAGTCACGTCGCGCACACCTTTCAGCTCGCCTTCAAACTCGGCCAGCAGCTGCTTTTCGATCCCTTCTTTGAGGGTCACATCTACCATGGAGCAGCCGTTACAACCGCCGCCGAACTGCAGAATAGCAACGCCATCTTCAGTGATTTCAGACAGGGAGACATGGCCGCCGTGACCGGCAAGCTGAGGGTTAACCTGGGTCTGAATCATATAATCCACGCGCTCCATCAATGGCGCATCGTCCGACACTTTGCGTACTTTGGCGTTGGGCGCTTTCAGTGTCAGCTGTGAACCCATTTTGTCGGT
Source organism: Photobacterium sp. SP02 (assembly GCF_038519165.1). Taxonomy (NCBI): domain Bacteria; kingdom Pseudomonadati; phylum Pseudomonadota; class Gammaproteobacteria; order Vibrionales; family Vibrionaceae; genus Photobacterium; species Photobacterium sp. SP02. The sequence goes on along the minus strand of NZ_JASJOJ010000008.1, from coordinate 67,436 downwards.
GACAAAATCAATCTCCGCGTCGGCCAGAAAGGGCAGGCTCAGCTCATCAACATAAGCCGAGAACATACCGAGCTTAATTTCGGTGTCACTGGCTTCTACGGCTTCCGGCGGGCAATAAGACACGCCGCACTCAGCATTTGGGGTACCCGGGTTGACCACGAAGACACGGATGTTGGTGCCTTCCGGCTGCTGGGCCAGCAGCTTAACGAAATGCTGCTGGGCATTTTCTGTAATAGTAATCATAGACACGACGTTATACCTGACTTAGTAAGCGTTAAACCTATTCTACTCTTTGGCGGAAGAACTCGCACCCCTGAATCTTGTGTGGTTTTTTTGAACAGTCAAAACGAGCCGTCACCGGTCAGCGATAATGCGGTGTAAAGGCCAGGCAGTAGACATCGATCCGGGCGACGTGCTGCTTTCTGAGCAGCTGAGACAACACAGAGACGGTACTGCCTGTGGTCACCACATCGTCGACGATAGCCACGTGCTCCGGCCACACTCTTTTGTTAAGTATAAATGCCTGCTTGAGATTCTGCAGGCGGGCTTTTCTCGACAGCTGGTGCTGCGGGCGGGCCCATTGGCTCCGGCGCAGTGCCTGGTGATCGGTATCGCCGCCTGTGATCTCCGCCAGTGCCTCAGCCAGCAGCGCACTTTGATTGAATCCGCGGATCAGCCGGCGCCAGGGATGCAGCGGCACAGGCAGCAGCAGCGGGGCAGGTTCTGTCACCTGCTCGGCTAACAAAGCGGCCAGTGGCTGGCTGAGCCAGAACTTACCCTGAAATTTGTATTGCTGAACCAGCCGGTTGAGCGGAAAGCCATATTCTCCGAGGCGCACCAGCCGATCCCAGGGCGGCGGCTGACGCAGGCAGTGGCCGCAATGGCTGACCGGCTCGAGTGTGGTGGCCCCGCAGCGCCGGCAATAAGGCGGCCGAGGCAGGCTGGCCAGGCAATGCTGACACCAGTAGTGATCACCGTCACGCAGCGGTAAACGGCACAGGGCGCATCGCTGGTTTGGCCAACGAAAGATTGATCTTACAGCCACAGGGGATAACATCCTTGCCATCCGGTTTGAAGTGAAGGAAGTGTACATGACGGCATCTGTCTACTGGCAAGCATTTGGTCAGGACCCGGCTCAGGGTTCCGATCTGGTTCTCATTCATGGCTGGGGCATGAATGGCGCCGTCTGGCAGCATCTGCTGCCACAGCTGGAAGCGCAATACCGGGTGCATGTCGTTGACATGCCGGGCTATGGGTACAGTGCCGGTGTGAAGGCGCAGTCTGTCGAAGCCATGGCGGATGCCTTACTGACCGGCGCGCCGGCGCGAGCGGTCTGGCTGGGCTGGTCGCTGGGCGGACTGATCGCCAAGCAGGCGGCGCTGCAGGCGCCCGAGCGGGTCAGCAAACTGATCACTGTGGCCAGTTCGCCGCGTTTTGCCGCGATGGATAGCTGGCGCGGCATCAGGCCTCAGGTGCTGAGTGACTTCCAGCAACAGCTCAGTGACGATTTCAGCCTGACGGTTGAGCGCTTTATGGCGCTGCAGGCGATGGGCAGCCCGAGTGCGCGGCAGGACATCCGGTTACTCAAGCAGGCCGTGCTGTCGCGTCCCCAGCCGTCACCGGACGCGCTGGCTGCCGGTCTGGACATGCTGGCGGAGGTGGATTTGCGCCGGCAGCTGGCTCAGATCCAGCAGCCCTGGCTGCGTCTCTATGGCCGGCTTGACGGGCTGGTGCCGGTCAAAGTGGCCAGCGATATGGACAAGCTGGCACCGCAGTCAGAGAAAGTGGTTTTTCCGCAAGCCTCCCATGCGCCCTTTATTTCTCACCCGCAGGACTTTCTGCAGTCATTACAGGTGTTTATTGAAGGTGATGCCTCGGCAGCCCTGGCGACAGAATCCACAGAAATATTAAAGTAAAACCTTGAGTGGTCGATAATCAGTGTGTAGCGGCAGAGATTTCTGCCATTTTTGCAGTTATTCATGAGGCGCACTACAGCCGTTGCTCGGGTGCGTCAGCGTAGAGCCTGTGGCTCAAAGCGTTGTCTGTAGGAGTCGCCTGAACATGATAGTGTCGCCCCTGAATGCCGGTATACCGACACTGGCGCCATCGGTAAACCCGATGACGGAGCAGGCTGCGCGGGATAACAAGATCCGTGAAAAAGTGCGTCCGGCCAGTGCCAGTCTCCCCTCCGGCGGTGAGCCTTCGCTCAAAGGCGATGACAAACAAATGCGGCGGCCGGGCTGGGATCCCAGTGAACACCCGGATTACGCCTCGCTGGATGGCGCCCAGCAAAAAAGCTACGGCTATCAGCAGGAATTCGAACAGCTGGTGCTGGCACTGTCGGCAGACAGCTATATGAAAGATGTCAGTGAACTGGGTTACAGCATGCATATCCGCTTGCCAAGGGCGCTGCTTGAAGAGCTGGCCCAGATCAGCAAAATGGAACGCATCCGCAGCGTGATCCGCTACAAGTATGCTCAGGCCACAGTGCCGAATCCGCCCACCGAAATGCTGAAAATTGTCTGATTGATGGTTTGTATGAGCTGAAGGCTGAGTTGAAGACAAAAAAGGCGGGTCAGACCCGCCTTAATCGTTTTCTGGCCGAGGATTATTTCTTGGCTTTGGCAAACGCCGCGGCAAAGGCGCCGCCCATGGCGTTGTTGTCCGGCTGGCTGTCACGCTGCTGACGAGGCGCCCGGCGTGTTTGATCGCCCTGACGCTGGCCGCCCTGCGGTTTGTGGCTGGCTTCCTGGCCCGGCTCGTCGCTCAGACGCATCGACAGGGCAATCCGTTTGCGCTGCAAGTCCACTTCCATCACTTTGACTTTCACCACATCGCCGGCTTTGACCACTTCGCGCGGATCGGAGATGAACTTGTCCGACAGCGCCGAAATGTGGACCAGACCATCCTGATGCACACCGATATCGACAAAGGCCCCGAAGTTGGTCACATTGGTGATCACCCCTTCCAATACCATGCCCGGAATCAGATCTTTCACTTCGTGAATGCCTTCGGCGAAGGTGGCGGTCTTGAACTCAGGGCGCGGATCGCGGCCCGGTTTGTCCAGCTCGCGGATGATGTCGGTGACGGTCGGCAGGCCGACTTCGTCCGTGGTGTAATCGGCTGCTTTCAGACCGCGCAGGAACTCGCTGTTACCGATCAGGGCATCGAGCGGCTTGTTGTTTTTCGCCGCGATGGTTTTAACCACGTCGTAAGACTCAGGGTGGACGGCGGAGGCATCCAGCGGGTTCTTGCCGTTCATGATCCGCAGGAAACCGGCGCACTGTTCGAAAGCTTTGGGCCCCAGACGCGACACTTTCTTCAGTGTGGTGCGGGCATCAAAGCGGCCGTGCTCGTCACGATATGCCACGATATTGCTGGCAATCGCCGGCGACAGACCGGCCACGCGGGTCAGCAGGGCCGGTGAGGCGGTGTTGACATCGACACCCACGGCGTTAACACAGTCTTCCACCACCGCGTCCAGACGCTTAGCCAGATTGCTCTGGCTGACATCATGCTGGTACTGGCCGACACCGATGGATTTGGGATCGATTTTCACCAGCTCGGCCAGCGGATCCTGCAGGCGACGTCCGATGGAAACCGCGCCGCGCAGCGACACATCCAGATTCGGAAATTCGTTGGCAGCCAGCTCAGAGGCCGAGTACACCGAGGCCCCGGCTTCGCTGACCATCACGCTCTGGATCTTCAGGTTGCTGTCTTTGAGCAGCTGTGCCACGAAACTGTCGGTTTCACGTGAAGCAGTACCGTTACCGATCGCAATCAGATCGACATTGTGCTTTTTCAGCAGCGCCAGCACAGTGGCGGCGGACTGGGCCACCTGCTTCTGCGGCTGGTGCGGATAAATGGTGGCGGTATCCACCAGCTTACCTGTGGCATCTATCACGGCCACTTTACAGCCGGTACGCAGGCCCGGATCGAGTGCCAGCGTGGTGCGCGGGCCGGCAGGGGCCGCCATCAGCAGATCGTTCAGGTTGTCGGCAAACACCTGCATCGCGCCGTCTTCGGCTTTTTCGCGCAGTGCCGCCATCAGTTCGGTTTCCATGTGCATCAGAATCTTGATGCGCCATGCCCAGCTGATCACCTGCTTACGCCAGCTGTCCGCCGGCTTTGCGCCCAGGTTCACGCCGTAATGATCGGCAATGATGACTTCACAGTAAGAGCCGCGCACACCTTCTTCCTGATTGGGATCCGCATTGAGCGCCAGTTGCAGCACACCTTCGTTGCGGCCGCGGAACATCGCCAGCGCACGGTGTGACGGCACCTGAGTCAGTTTCTCGTTGTGTTCGAAGTAGTCTTTAAACTTGGCGCCTTCCTGCTCTTTGCCTTCCACCACGCGGGCGGTCAGCTCAGCATTGCCTTGCAGGTGGCGGCGGATTTTATCCAGCAGCGCCGCGTCTTCGGCAAAACGCTCCATTAAAATCGCGCGGGCACCGTCCAGGGCCGCTTTGCTATCGGCGACACCTTTGTCGGCAGACACATAGCTGGCAGCAGCGGCGTCGGGATCGTTGTCCGGTTTTGACCACAGCAGATCGGCCAGCGGCTCCAGACCGGCTTCAATCGCGATCTGGCCCTTGGTGCGGCGCTTGGGTTTGTACGGCAGGTACAGATCTTCCAGCCGGGTTTTGCTGTCGGCCGACAGAATCTCGGCTTTCAGCTCAGGCGTCAGCTTGTCCTGCTCAGTAATGGATTTGAGGATCACCTGACGGCGGTCTTCCAGTTCGCGCAGGTAGCCCAGGCGGGACTCCAGATTACGTAACTGGGTATCGTCCAGCCCGTCAGTCACTTCTTTACGGTAACGGGCAATAAAGGGGACGGTGTTACCGTCATCGAGTAGCGCCACGGCTGCGGCAACCTGCTGCGTTTTGACATTCAGTTCAGACGCAATCAGGTGATGGATACTCGTGGTCATAGAATTCCTTTGGCTACAGTATGTCTCAGGCCGACCATCTAACCACAATTCCGCCCGTCAGTCAGCGCTCAAATCCCCGCAAAATGTCAGGAGTTTGCCAGCCGTGCGGACAGGTGTGATCTTGGTGCCGTCCGGTGTCTGCGAACGACTCGCCGTCAGGCCTTACAACATCGTATAATCAAGCCATTACCAGTAAGCAGAGACAGACGCAATGAGAACCCCTTTGATCACCCGGGAAGGGTATAACCGGCTCAAGCAGGAGCTGGATTTTCTGTGGCAGGAAGAGCGGCCGGAAGTGACCAGGAAAGTCACCTGGGCGGCCAGTCTGGGCGATCGCTCGGAGAATGCCGATTATCAGTACAACAAAAAGCGTCTGCGTGAAATTGACCGCCGGGTGCGTTACCTGCGCAAAACGTTAGAGAAAGTGAAAATTGTCGACTATTCCCCGGTGCAGGAAGGCAAGGTGTTTTTCGGTGCCTGGGTCGAGGTGGAAAACGAAGCCGGTGACAGCAAAAAGTTCCGCATTGTCGGCTATGACGAGATTTTCGGCCGCAGGGATTACATTTCTATCGATTCGCCGATGGCGCGGGCGCTGCTGAAAAAAGAAGTGGATGATGAAGTGGTGGTGCGCACACCTGAAGGTGATAAAGTCTGGTTCATCAATACGATAACTTACGTAACAGACTAAGATCTAAAGGCATGCCGGGGTGGCGACACACTCGGTAACAATTTCACGGTGATCATTTGCTCACTGTATCAGTCACAACAGGCAGCGGTCGCGTAAAATAGCGCCTCGGCGACATCCAGAGTTCGAAGCATAAGGTGGAACGATGCAAGACAATTTCAAGATTTTAGTGGTTGATGACGACATGCGCCTGCGCGCCTTGCTGGAGCGTTACCTGTCTGAGCAGGGGTTCCAGGTGCGCAGTGTGGCCAATGGCGAGCAAATGGACCGCCTGCTGGCCCGTGAGAATTTCCACCTGATGGTATTGGATCTGATGTTGCCGGGCGAAGATGGCCTGTCGATTTGCCGTCGTCTGCGCAATGCTAACAACATGCTGCCGATCCTGATGCTGACGGCCAAGGGCGATGAAGTCGACCGGATTGTCGGTCTGGAAGTCGGTGCCGACGATTACCTGCCCAAGCCGTTTAACCCGCGCGAGCTGCTGGCCCGTATCCGTGCGGTACTGCGCCGCCAGACGGTTGAAGCACCTGGCGCGCCGAGTGTGGAAGGTAAGATAATCACCTTTGGTGAGTTCCGCCTCAATCTGGGCACCCGGGAAATGTTCCGCGGAGAGGAAGCCATGCCGCTGACCTCCGGTGAATTTGCGGTGCTCAAAGCCTTAGTGACCAACGCCCGCGAGCCGATGTCGCGCGATAAGCTGATGAACATGGCCCGCGGCCGCGAATACTCGGCGATGGAGCGTTCGATTGACGTACAGATCTCTCGTCTTCGCCGCATGATTGAAGAAGATCCGAGCCGTCCGCGTTATATTCAGACCGTCTGGGGGCTGGGTTACGTGTTTGTCCCAGACGGCAGCGAGGCCTAAGTCATGCCGATGCGCCTGTCGCCGCGCTCGACCTTTACCCGCACCCTGATCCTGCTGGCTGGCTTACTGATAGCCAGCCAGATTTTTTCCTATCTGGCGGTGCTGAATTACGCACTGCTACCGAGTCTGCAGCAGTTCAACCGCATCATGGCTTATGAAGTCAAACTGATGCTCAAAGAAGATGTGGAACTGGCCGACGGCCACAAGTTTCACCTTGATACCCCGCTGCGCCGGCAACTGCTGGAGCAGCTCGGGGTCACGCTTCATGCCGACGACAGTCCGGAATCGGCCGAATTCAGGGAAGCGACCCGCATTGATTACCTCAGTGAGGAAATGACCCGAGAGCTGAACACACCGACGGAAGTGCGTCTGGTCTTAGGGACAGACAGCTATGTGCTGTGGCTCGATTGTGACGCCATGCCGGGTTACCTGATGCGGGTGCCGCTGTCTGAATTGCAGGAAGAAGATTTTGCCCCGCTGTTTGGTTACAGCCTGTTTATTGCTGTGATGGTGATTGCCGGGGGCTGGATGTTTATCCGGATCCAGAACCGCCCTCTGGTGGCGCTGGAGCAGGCGGCACTGGAGGTGGCCAAAGGCGGCTCGCCGCCACATCTGGATGTGCAGGGAGCCTCGGAGATCCGGGCGGTGACCAAAGCCTTTAATCGTATGGGCGAGGGGATCAAACAGCTCGAAGACGACCGGGCATTGCTGCTGGCCGGTGTCAGCCATGATTTGCGCACCCCGCTGACCCGTATTCGCCTGGCGACCGAAATGATGTCGCCCGAAGACGCCTATCTGGCTGAAAGCATGATTAAGGACACCGAGGAGTGTAATGCCATTATCAGCCAGTTTATGGAGTACCTGAAATCTACCCAGCTGCTGGAGCAGGAACTGCTCGATCTGAACATACTGCTTGAAGATGTGGCAGAAGCAGAAGGGGGCATTGAGCGCGGGATTGAACAGTCGCTGGGTACCATTAACGGCAAAGTGTATGCCAACGGGGTGGCCATTAAACGGCTGATCAGCAACCTGCTGGTGAATGCGCTTCGCTACGGTCACGGTTGGGTGCGGGTCACCAGCGGCATGACGGCCGATCGCCAGATGGCCTGGTTCTGTGTTGAGGATGATGGCCCGGGCATTGAACCGGATCAGGTGGCCAGAATGATGCAGCCGCTGACCCGCGGCGACAGTGCCCGCGGCAGTGACGCGGAAGGCACCGGCCTGGGGCTGGCTATCGTCAAGCGGATTGTGGATCAGCATCAGGGCGACATTCAGTTCAGTAACCGCAGTGCCGGTGGCTTGAAAGTGCAAATCAGCCTGCCGGTGCGGACAGTCAAACACAATGGCAAGCGGAGTGTGAAGTCTTAAGCTCTTACCCCCTGTAACCCCCTCGATCCCTCCCCCTTGAAAAGGGGGAGGCTCATACAGAATCAGTCTTTCTTCTCTTCCGGCAGGATCAGATTGAGCAGAATTGCCGTCAGGCCACCGGCTGCCATACCGGAGGACAAAATACTCTTCACAAACTCAGGCATAAACTGAAGAATTTCCGGTTTTTGCGCAATGCCTAATCCCATAGAGAAAGACAGTGCCATGATCAGAATGGCGCGGCGGTCCAGCTCGCAGCGGGAGATAATCCGCACCCCGGAAGCGGCAATGGTGCCGAACATCACAATAGTGGCGCCGCCCAGCACAGGTTCCGGGATCAGCTGTACCAGGTTGGCAACGGCCGGGAACAGGCCGAGCAGCACCAGCATGCCTGCGACAAAATAACCGATGTAGCGGCTGGCAACACCGGTCAGCTGGATAATGCCGTTGTTCTGGCTGAAGGTGGAGTTCGGGAAGCTGTTGAGCACCGCTGCCAGTGCCGAGTTGATACCGTCAGCCAGCACACCGCCTTTGATGCGCTTCATGTAAACTGGGCCACTGACGGGCTGTTCAGAGGTTTCTGAGGTGGCCGTGATATCGCCAATGGCTTCCAGTGAGGTAATGGCAAAGACGATCACCAGCGGGATCAGCAAAGACCAGTCAAACCCGAGGCCGTATTGCATCGGTGCAGGGATCGCAATCAGGCTGGTTTCCGCGAGCTGGCTGCTGTCTATCATGCCCATTGCCCAGGCCGCGAGTGTGCCGGCGGCCATGGCAATCACAATCGATGAGACACGCAGATACGGGTTTTTCATCCGGTTCAGCAGCACGATCAGCCCCAGCACTATGCCTGCCAGCAGGAGCGTGTCCAGGCTGCCGAAGCTGCCGTTTTCAATGGCCGCATAGCCGCCGCCGATGGAGGTCAGGCCGATCTGAATCAGCGTCAGGCCAATCAGAGTGACCACAATGCCGGATACCAAGGGCGTGATGATGCGGCGGGTGTGCTGCAAAATCCGTGAAATAGCGACTTCAGTAAGAGAAGCGGCCAGAATCGTTCCGAAAATCGCCGCCATCATGGTCGGGACATCCGCCCCGCCAGCTTTCATCGCCAGCCCGGCCCCTATGATAGGGCCAAGAAAGTTAAAACTGGTGCCCTGAATCGACAGCAGGCCGGAGCCGACCGGGCCTATGGTGCGGATCTGAATGAAAGAAGCCACCCCGGAAGCCAGCAGCGACATACTGACTATGGTATTGGTGTCGCTGGCGGGCAGGCCCAGTGCCTGACAGATAATCAACGACGGCGTAATCACGGCCACGAACATCGCCAGCAAATGCTGCACAGCCGCAAACAGGGTTTGTGGCAAAGGCGGTCTGTCATCGAGTCGGTAGATCAAATCGGATGAACGCGGTGGCGTTATTTCTTGGTGCTGGCCAGTCATGATGCTTCCTTATGTGCGTCGACAGGACGGCTTCAGACTGCGAGGGGACAGACGCTGAAGCCGACAATGACCTATGGGTCAAAAGTGGCCACTATTCTAATGAGGTTGTTATTTTTAGCAAACGTTTGCGTAATTAAATTGACGGCAAAATAGCGACTAAAAGCAGAAAATAGTCATACTTTGTCACTATCAGCAAACAAAAGACGGGTGATCAGGCGTTAGAGTAGTTTTCTTTCTGGCCCAGCCAGCGGTCGATGATGGCTTTGGCATTGGCCGGATATTGCTCGTGCAGGTAACGCGCCAGCTTCTGCACCTGGGGGATAAGGTGCTGGTCACGCACCAGATCGGCGACTTTGAAGTCGGCAATGCCGGTTTGTTTGGTGCCCAGCAGCTCACCCGGGCCACGAATTTCCAGATCGCGCTGGGCAATCACGAAGCCGTCGCTGCTTTCGCGCAGTACCGCCAGCCGCTGCTGGGCGGTTTTGGACAGCGGCGCATGGTAGAGCAGCACGCAATGGCTGGCCACATTACCCCGGCCCACCCGGCCGCGCAGCTGGTGGAGCTGGGCCAGTCCCAGCCGCTCCGGGTTTTCGATGACCATCAGGCTGGCGTTGGGCACATCGACACCGACTTCGATCACAGTGGTGGCGACCAGCAGGTGCAGCTCTCCGGCTTTGAAGCGCTGCATGATGTCTTGTTTCTCAGTGGCTTTCATCCGGCCATGTATCAGCCCGATTTTCAGCTCGGGCAATTGTGCCGTCAGCTCAGTGGCCGTATCCGAGGCCGCCTGGGCTTCCAGCACTTCAGACTCATCAATCAGGGTGCATACCCAGTAAGCCTGGCGGCCTTCATTGAGGCAGGCGGCGCGGATGCGCGCTATGATATCGGCACGACGTGTGTCTGAAACGGCAACGGTCTGGATCGGGGTGCGTCCGGGCGGCAGCTCGTCAATCACCGAGGTTTCCAGATCAGCATAGGCGGTCATGGCCAGCGTTCTGGGAATCGGCGTGGCCGTCATGATTAACTGATGCGGGTACCGGCCATCGTTGGCCCCTTTCTCCCGCAATTCCAGCCGCTGGTGGACACCGAACCTGTGCTGTTCATCGATGATCACCAAAGCCAGGTTGCTGAACACGACCTGCTGCTGAAATAAAGCGTGCGTGCCGACCACCATTTTGGCATCGCCGCTTTCGATGCGCGCCAGCTCGGTGTCGCGCGCTTTGCCTTTGAGTTTGCCGGCCAGCCAGCCCACCTGAATGCCGAGCGGTTCCAGCCACTGGGCAAAGTTGAGGGCATGCTGTTCGGCCAGCAATTCGGTCGGGGCCATCAGCGCGACCTGATAACCGTGGTCTATGGCCCGGACGGCCGCCAGAGCGGCGACCAGGGTTTTACCTGAACCGACATCGCCCTGCACCAGACGCATCATAGGGATGGCTCTGGCCAGGTCTTTTTCGATATCAGCTACCACGCGCTGCTGCGCGCCGGTCGGGCTGAAGGGCAGGCCGGCCAGTAACTGCTGTTTGAGTGAGGTACTGGGCGGCAGCGGCCAGGCCTGGTGCTGCTGACTTTTCTGGCGAACCGCCAGCATAGAGAGGTTCTGTGCCAGCAATTCTTCCAGGATCAGCCTTTGCTGGGCCGGGTGCTGACCTTTTTCCAGCTGATCCAGCGACACATCCGGCGTGGGCCTGTGCATCAGGTGCAGGGCATCGGCCAGGGTCATTTGTCGGTCGTACAAGCCTTCGGGCAGCAATTCGCTGACCGCGGCTTTGTCGAGCAGGTTCAGCGCCTGCTCGGTCAGGCTGCGCAAGGTTAACTGGCGCAAGCCCTCTGTGGTGGGGTAGACAGGGGTGAGGGTGTCTTCGACCGCCAGTGCGGTCGGTTCAGAAAACACGCTGTAATCAGGATGGATCACTTCCAGCCCGTGCTGACCGCGGCGGATCTCGCCGTAGGCTTTGACCTGTTTTCCCTCGGACAGGGCGTTTTTCATCGCGGCGTTGAAATTGAAAAAGCGCAGGGTGACAGAGCCGCTTGTGTCGCTGATCTTGACCGTCAGCATCCGGCGCTTGCCAAAACTGATGGCGTTATGCAGCACTTCGCCCTGCACCGTCAGGTGCTGTCCGGGCTTCACTTCGGCAATCGGCCAGATCCGGGTGCGGTCTTCATAACGCAGCGGCAGGTGGAACAGCAGATCCTGTACGGTGTGAAGGCCGATTTTGCTCAGTTTCTCCGCCATTTTGGCGCCGACGCCTGACAGTTCTGTCAGGGCGATGGTGTCTAGCATCTGTCCGCTCATGCCTGCTTACTCTGTGTTCTGTCCGTTCAGGGTTATTTGTTGCGCCGGGGCTTATCCCTGGCTTGTATCGCCTGCCACCAGGCGTCATCTGCCACTATCTGGCCGGCGTCATCCAGCGGCGGGTAAGGCAGCTGTTTACGTTTGGCCACTTTCGCCAGTACAGGGTGGCCGCGTTCAAACAAGATGCGGTGCACTGTGTCTGCCGGCAGCGGGGTGGTTTCTCTGTCATACATACCGGCTAGCTGGCGTTGGCGCTGCGCTTCATACAGGATCAGCGCACTGGCCACCGAGACATTGAGTGACTGTACCATACCCACCATAGGAATGATGATATCCTGATCAGCCAGTGACAGCGCTTCGGCAGTGATCCCGTTTTTTTCGCCGCCCAGAATAATGGCGGTGGGTCTGGTGTAATCAATCTCGCGAAAATCCACCGCGCGATCAGACAGATGGGTCGCCAGTACCTGCATGCCTTGCTGTTTCAGCTGGCCGATAGCCTCCGGCGTGCTGGTGTGGGTTTCCAGCTCGACCCAGTTGCGTGCGCCGGCGGACGTGTGGGCAAGCACCCGCATTTTTTCCGGCCACACCGCGTGGACCTTGTGCACGCCAACGGCGTCGGCGGTGCGGATAATGGCGGAGACGTTATTGGGTTTGTGCACTTCTTCCAGGCACAGGGTTAAATCTGGCTGGCGGGTAGCCAGCACTGACTGGATCCTCTGGTAACGTTCTGGCGTCATGATTCTTGTCTTGTTTCAGTTCTGGCTGAACGGCTTACAATTCAGCACTCGGGAAAGCACAAACGCCCGGGACGGGCGTTTGAGTGGTCAGTGCTGCCGGGGTACGCAGGCACCTTAGTTCTTCTGCCGGGCAACCCGGACAACGTTCGGCATCACCCGGATCCGGCGCATGATGTTGGCCAGATGGACACGGCCTTTGGTCGTCAGGCGCACCGTAATGGTATACAGACGGCCGTCTTTCTCTTCCGTCGACAATCCCTGGATGTTGGACCCGGTATTGGCGATGGTGTTGGTGAGATCGGCCAGTGCCCCCTGGTGGTTCTGCATATCCACTTTGAGGTTGGTGACAAACTCCTGCTCGAAGTCACGGCTCCATTCGACCGGCATGTATTTGTCCGATTCTTTCTGGTAGCCGCGGATATTGGCGCATTCTTCGCGGTGAATGACCAGCCCTTTGCCCGGACTGACATAGGCCATGATCGGGTCACCGTGAATAGGATGACAGCAGTTGGCGAAGGTCAGCAGAATGCCGTCGGCACCCCGGATAGGCATGCGGCGTTTGTCATCCGCCTGGGTTTCTTCATCCAGCGTGCCCAGCAGGCGACGGGCAACCACCACACTCATCAGCTCACCCAGGCCAATGGCCGCCAGCAGCGAATCGACGTCCTTCAGACGCAGATCTTTGAGCACTTTGTCCAGCGTTACCGGTTCAATCTGACCGATGTTCAGCTCGCCCAGGGCATGATTGAGCAGACGTCGGCCCAGGGTGATCGACTCGGTACGGCGCATGGTTTTCAGTACCTGGCGGATCTTGGTGCGGGCCCGCGAGGTCACCACATAGTTGAGCCAGGCGGCGTTCGGACGGGCACCCGGCGCGCTGATGATGTCGACCGTCTGGCCGTTTTTCAGCGGCTTGCTCAGCGGATAAGGCTGGCGGTCAATTTTCGCCCCGACGCAGGTGTTGCCGACATCGGTATGAACGGCATAGGCGAAGTCGACCGCGGTCGCGCCGACCGGCAGTTCGACAATCCGGCCTTTGGGGGTGAAAACGTAAATCTCATCCGGGAACAGATCGGATTTCACGTTCTCAATGAATTCAAACGAGTTACCGGCGCTTTGCTGCAGCTCGATCAGGCTTTGCATCCAGCGCTGGGCCTTGACCTGTGCTGTAGTGCCTGAGCTTTCACCGTCTTTGTAGGCCCAGTGCGCCGCGACCCCTTTGTCAGCCATCTGATCCATGTCTTCGGTGCGGATCTGCACTTCCACCGGCACACCGTGCGGGCCGACCAGTGAGGTATGCAGCGACTGATAGCCGTTGGCTTTCGGGATGGCGATATAGTCTTTCATCCGGCTCGGACGAGGCTTGTACAGGTTGTGTACCTGACCCAGTACCCGATAGCAGGTATCCAGGTTATCGACCAGCACCCGGAACGCGTAGATATCCATGATGGAATGAAAACGCTGTTCTTTGTTCTTCATCTTGTTGTAGATGGAGTACAGGTTTTTCTCGCGGCCAAGCACCTGGCCGTTGATCCCCGCATCATGAAGGCGGCCTTCAATCTCGGCGTGGATGCGGTTGATCATTTCTTTACGGTTACCGCGGGCGGCAGCCACCACTTCTTTCAGCACCCGGTAGCGGTTCGGATACAAGGCCTCGAAACCCAGCTCTTCGAGCTCGGTCTTGATGTTGTGAATACCCAGACGGTGGGCCAGGGGCGAGAAGATTTCCAGCGTTTCGCGGGCAATGCGGCGACGTTTGTCAGGACGCAGCGCACCCAGGGTTCGCATGTTGTGGGTCCGGTCGGCCAGTTTGATCAGGATAACCCGGATGTCATTGGCCATGGCCATGATCATCTTGCGGAAGTTTTCCGCCTGAGCTTCCTTGCGGTCGCGGAACTTGAGTTTGTCCAGTTTGGACACGCCGTCCACCAACTCTGCCACGGTCGAGCCGAAACGACTGTCGAGGTCGTCTTTGGTGACATCGGTATCTTCGATCACGTCGTGGAGCAGGGCGGCCATCAGGGTCTCAAAGTCCAGGCGCATTTCGGCCAGGATTCGGGCAACGGCAATCGGGTGGATGATGTAAGGCTCGCCGCTGGAACGCGTCTGGCCTTCGTGGGCGTCTCTTGCTACCAAATAGGCCTGCCTGAGCGCCTCAATCTGAGTCTCAGGCAGGTATTCAATTACAACTTCTTTCAGGCTATCAAAGAGATACAAATTGCCCGCTTCCTTGAATTAGCGCTGGTTACCTGCAATAGCACTGACCGCCGCCAGTTCTGCGGCTTCCTGCTCTTGCATTTCCTGACGCTCACGTGCATCCAGAATGTCTTTCGTGATCAGGCCTTCTTCGATCTCGCGCAGTGCGATCACTGTGTACTTGTCATTCTCTTCAGGAACCAATGGATCCTTACCGCCAGTCTGCATTTGACGTGCACGGCGAGAAGCAATTTGGATCAGGTCGAAACGGTTGCCGATTTTATCAACAGCATCTTGAACAGTTACACGTGCCATCGAGGACTCCAGTGGGTTTAATAAAAAGACGGAAAATTGTACAAAATTACTTACTGTTGCGCCAGTAGCGCAGTCAACATGCTGCTATATTTAGCAGCTTGCTTGTCTTGCTTCAATCGCTCAGCGCGGATGATCGCTTTAAAATCGATTAATGCGACATCAAAATCGTCATTGACGATCACATAGTCGTACTCTGTGAAATGCGAGATTTCAGAGCGTGCTTCATCCATGCGTCTGGCGATAACGGCTTCGCTGTCCTGACCGCGGGCGTTCAGACGACGCTCCAGCTCATCTTTGGACGGCGGCAGTATAAAAATACTTTTGGCTGCTGGCATCAGCTGGCGGATCTGCTGTGCGCCCTGCCAGTCGATGTCGAGAAACACATCGATGCCTTTGTTCAGCTGCTGTTCGATCCACAGGCGTGACGTGCCATAGAAATTCCCGAACACTTCGGCATGTTCCAGAAAAGCACCCTGTTCAGCCAGCTCTTTAAATTCTTCCACGCCGATAAAATTGTAATGCACACCATGAACTTCACCCGGACGCATACCGCGTGTGGTGTGGGATACGGAGACTTTCATGTCATAGGTCGGATTGGTTTCCAGCAGGGCGTTGATCAGGCTGGATTTGCCTGCGCCGCTGGGGGCCGAAACTATGTATAGCGTGCCTTTGCTCATTACCATTGTCACTCAAGTGGAAGAAAGGGCGCGCAGGGTATCACGAACTGCGGCTAAATTGAATCGGCACGTGTAAGTTTCGCCTTCGGACCAAAAACCGCGTTCATCACCCTGCTCTTATAAAAAATAGCAGCTTGTTGCCGGGTTAGCGGATCGGGGCAGTGAGGCGGGTGAAATTCTCCAGCATGTTCTGGAAGCTGTAGTGCTGGCGGGCCTTCTGGCAATTGGCGGCGCCAATCGCTTGCCAGTGCCTGGGCTCAGACAGTATCCGGCGAAACGCGCTGGCGTAGTGAGCGGGCGGCACCACAAAAGGGGTGTTTTCCGCGGCCACTATGGTTTTTACATCGCCGACATCGGTGGCGACGACCGGCAGGGCGGCGGCCATGGCTTCCAGCACAGATAGCGGCATCTGCTCGGTATCGGATGACAGGCAAAAGATGTCGCCCTGGGCCAGAAACCCCCAGACATCCTCAATGCGTCCGGCCAGCCTGACACTGTTGGTCAGATTGAGGCTATCTATGTAAGTCTCCAGCTCGGTCAGCATTGGGCCATCGCCGCCAATCAGTAAGCGGCTGTGGGTGGCTTGGCTGGCAAAGGTGTCGATCAGGCGGTGCAGGTTTTTCTCGGCGCGCAAGCTCGCCAGGGTGATCAGTGTGGTGACCGCGGAAGGCGGCCTTTTGCAGATCGCCTCCGGCATGGCAATACCATTGGGGAAATAGTGCAGCCGCTGCGCGGGGATCTGCCAGTGCTGGCGGGCAATGGCCATTAAGGTGCGGGACGGCACCACGACCTGAGTCTGACCGCTGAGCGCATGGCGGCGGAACAGATTGCGGCGCCGGTACAGTCGGCTGGCTTCATCCGGGCTGAAGCCGTCTTCCCAGTGAATGCCGCGACACAGGCGCAGCAGGCGATTGCAAAACGCCCATTCTATCGCGCCCCAGTTGTAGGTCATCAGAATATCGGACTGATGATGGCTGAGCGTGCGGTGAATGGCATGCAACCGCTTCGGTAGGCTCATGGCTTTCAGTGTCGGCATCGGCAGGAACTCGGCCTGCACATCGGTTGCCAGCCGGGACATCGCCTGGCTGGCGCCGTCCAGCGAGATAATGGTGTGGTGATATTGGCCGGACAGGGCATTGGCCAGCTGTGCGAAGCGGATCTGCGGGCCGCCAACGGCAAAGGTTGAAAACACATGCAGTATGCGGGTCATTCTGATGCCACCTTGTCAGCTTGCATAGCGAGCGGGATGGGTTTTTCATTACGGGGGGCTTCTGCGGCTGGCATAGTCGCCGGCGGCGTTCTGTGAACCAGAATCGCGCGTTGATAGAAGCAGTCCCAGTCGCTGACCGGCTGCCAGTTCAGTAAACGCTTTTCGACACTGGTATCAAAACGCGCATTCAGGGCGCGGGAGCGCAGATCCCGCAGGGCGGGCAGCGTGGTGTTGCGGCCGGACAGGCGCTTGATGGCCCACTTACCCAGCTCCTGCAGATACAGCCAGAAGGTGAATTGCGGCACATAGCGGTAGGGACGGCCCAGTCCTTTGCTGATCATGGCCACATATTCGCGCGCGCTGGGGCGCACGTCGCCGACCAGATTCAGTGCTCTGCCGGCAATGCCCGGTGCTGTGAGGGCGGAAACCGTGGCGCTGGCGACATCCTCGGCCAGGACAAAAGGCAGGGGATTGTGGCCCAAGTTCCAGCCGATAAAGTACTGGTTGTTATTAAAAAAGCCGACACCTGTGTGATTGACCGGCCCGCCCTGGCCGACCACAATACCGGGCCGGAGTACGACCAGATCTTGCCCTTTGCTTTCATGCAGCAGCAGGTGATCGGCCATGGCTTTGGCGCGGGCGTAATGTGCCCGTTGATCAGCGGCGGGATCCGGCGGAGTGTCGCTGTGAATCATCGTTCTGTCGCGGCCGAGATAGAGCGAGGCGATGGAGCCCAGATGTACCAGCCGGGTGATCTGGTGTGTCTGGCAGGCCTGGGCAATCTCACGGGCCGAATCAACCATGGCGTGCTTGATCGCCTCCCAGTCACCGCTGGCGCCGCCGTGGGCCAGGTTGATGACGTAAGTGGCACGCTGCACCGCGGCATCCAGGGCGGCAGGGTCGCACACATCCCCCTGGATAAGCTGAACGGCCGGCTGGTGATAAAAAGCAGCTAAAGCCTGGATATTACGCGCCATGACACCCACTGAATAGTGCTTGGCCAGCAATTGCGCCACCACATGACGACCGATAAAGCCGGTGCCGCCAATCACCAGCACATCGAATGGCTGGTTGCTGTCTGGCTTAGCAGTGTGATTGACCGGCGGTGTGGGGGCTGTCAGCCGATCTGCGCCCTGGCTTTGGCTGGCCAGATGGTGACACAGGGCCACCAGATCGCGGCCGAACTCCCCATCATGCAGTAAGGGCTGCCCGGTAGCGATAGCCTGATAGAACTGGCCGATACTGGTTTTCATCGACAGCAAAAAAGGGTCCTGCGAGGCTTTGAGGCCGGCTGTGGCCAAGGCATAGTTGGTGAACTGCCGCAGCCCTTGCGACAGCAGGCTGCCTGCCTGGGCGCAGGCGGTCACCGCGGTATCGAGCGCCGGCAGAAAACGACTGCGGCTTTGCACTATGGCTTGCTGGCGGACAAAATCCAGCCTCAGGCAGCCGTCTTCGCCGGTGATCTGCATTTCCCACACCGGAAAGTCCTGGCCCATCGCAAAAGCAAAATGCACCGGGATGTCCAACTCGCCAATGGCATCCAGGCGCTGAATAAAAGGCTGGCCATGACTGAGCTGCTGGATCTGACTTAGCTTACCCAGCATCTTATTAGCCATCGGCTGTGCTGTCGGGCGTCCGAACAGGCTCATCAGCTGTGACAGCGGATGCACGGCCTGCTCCAGCAGTAAATTGACGGGCTGGCGGAACATCCAGTGGCTGAACTGACCGGCCGTCAGCTGGCGTAACGGCATTTCATAGCGCAGGGAAACCGATTTGACCGGGCCAATGTCATTATTGGCCAGATGCTGCTTTGCCCGCTCCATCACAGGGTGAAAGATGAAGTTCTGGTTAACGGCCAGGGTGACGCCCTGTTGCTGAGCCAGGCTGATCAGCGCCTCGCATTCCTCTTCGGTTTCTGCCAGCGGTTTCTCGACCAGTACATGTTTGCCGTGGCGGAGCAACTGGCTGGCCAGCGCATAATGCAGATTGGGCGGGGTCAGCACATGGGCGGCGGTAAATTCGGTTTCAGCCAGCGCCTGCTCCACAGTGCTGAAGTACAACGAAATGTGATGACGCTCCGCCAGTGCCTGCGCGGCAGAGAGATTGGGATCGACAACAGCACAGAGCCGGATACCGTCCAGCGACCGGATCGCCGCAGCGTGAATATCCGATATGTAACCCGCACCTATCAGGATGACTTTATTGTCTTTTTTTGCTGTCATGCTTTTGCCCTTCTGCATTATCCCTTGAAAATCAGTGGCTAGCTGCGGCTTTTAATTGAACTTTTATGCTACACTTTCGCCGCTATTGTTAACTATAGTCAGTGCAGGCAGGTACTGAGCGGCGACGTAGTAAATCATGCAAAAGTTGAGATAAGAAGACGAAAACAGCGGGAAGACGCGAGGAAAACTGCCCCGGCCTGATCGGGTTTGAGTCGGATCTGCTAACCTGATTATCAGGCTTATCTGTGATTTATTGCCGGGTTAGGTGGCCAGCACTCTTCATCATATTGTTATACGGAGTCCATCAAGATGCCGATTCGCCCCTTGTTGTTTTGTCTGCTCTTGCTGTTAACCGGATGCGGCAGCACTGGAGCCGGTCCATCGGGTCCAGCCAGCTACCATTACAGCAATGCGTGGTGGTACGACGATTACCTCTATTACTGGCACCATTATTATCCAAACTGCTGTCAGGGTGAGGGTGAATACAAAGAGGTGGTGACAGACTGGTGGCAAAGTCTGGATCCGGACAAGCAGCAGGAAATTAAAGATAAGTTCGACAACTGGCAGGGTGATCGTGCTGATATTGCCGACAACCTGCCGGCGGTCAAAGCTCAGCTTGATCAGAAATGGCAGAGTCTGCCGCCGGAGACGCAACAGCGCGTCCGGCAGCAACTGCAAACCCGCCGCGAGCAGGGGCCTGTCAACCGCTCAGCCATTCACGCGAACCGTCCGGCTGTTCAGCGCGGCATGATGAGCCACCCCCACATAGGCGCGGGTCAGCTGCGCGGTATGGGCGGTGGCGGACTGCGGGGCAGGATGTAACCCGGTCGTACTGTCTGTCCGGGTCATACAAGCCCTGCCTGTATCCATGCGATCCCTACAGCTGAGTGACAAATGTGCCCTCTGGCGTGACGGGTAGGTATGTGCGGTAGAAATCCAGATAAGCCTGCTCAGGGTTAAGATCGCTGAACAGTTCTGGGTACAGGGCTTTGGCATAAAACTGGATCATCGCGCCATCCATAATCGTTCTGCATGCCCCGTGGTAGGCGGCGTACATACGATTGTTCCGGACGGCGGAAATAGACCTCCAGCCAAGGCGGTTTTTAAAGCCGGCTAAACGTTGTCTGGCGAGCGCCGCTTGCACACCTTGTCCCATCACCATGGCGTCATCAACACTGCCTGATTCATAACCTGTCAGGACAATGACGTCTGGGTTCGCGGCAATGATCTGCTCCGGATTCAGTTTGCCCCACCACTCAACATAAGGCGCGGAAATGTTGTCGCCGCCTGCCATGGTGGCAATGGCGCCCCACATGTTTTTACCGAATGTGTAGCCAACTTCATTGATACCCGCCGCGCCGTATTCTGTATAGACTTTGGGTTTTGCCAGGTTGGCCGAAGCCAGGCGCGCATTGATCAGTTCGATATTACGGCGGTATTCACCGGCGATTTTTTCGGCTCTTTCTTCCTGACCGGTAATCACGCCTATCAGTTGGGTGCTTTGGGTGTGGCGTTCAATCGTCTGGGCGTTGTAATCGACCACAATCACCGGGATACCGGCGCTTTCGATGCGCGCTATTTCTGCGCCTAATGCTTTGTATTGCCAGTCTGCCAGCATCAGTAAGTCAGGCTTGAGACTAATCACTTTTTCAACGGAAAACGTATTGGTATCAACCCGGCCAATGGCCGGAATGTCCTGTAGCGAAGGGCGATGTTTGACATACAGCTCCCAGTTCGCTGAACGTGCCTGCCAGATATATTTAGACATGCCGACAACATGGTCATACGCCGCTTCTGTGCCGATTGCCATGTAATCTTCCGGGTAAAACCCGACAATGGCTCTTTTCGCAGGAGCGTCAAACGTGACTTCTCTGCCCAGTACATCCGTGACTGTGGTGATTTCTGCAAGCGTCGATGCACTGAACATCAGCGCAGCAATACTGAGTAACTTTTTATACATCAATGAGAACCCTGATTTTTGTTATCCATATCGGCCAGCACCGCCTGGTGCTTACTTAGCCAGCAATCATAATTCGTTAAATAACACTTATGCAAACTATTATCATTTCTGTTAATGTGCGTACGGAATAAAACCAGCCAGTCAGCCTGATCATGGCAGGCGCCTGGTCGCAATTGTTAACAAATCAAACACAGAATCGGGTAATGTCAGATGCAATCTGCAGCAGTATTACAAGCCATTGAGATACAAAGAAAACACGAATATCGTCGCATGATTGTGCTCATCATGTTTTGTCTTGTTTTGATGGCATCCTTTGTGCTCGACATTATGAGTGGCCCCTCCATGCTGGATGCCACGCGCGTCTTGCATGCCATCTTTCAGTTTGTCGGCTTACCTTTTCAGGTAGACAGCTCGACACAGATCATAGTCACTGATTTACGACTACCGATTGCATTGATGGCGATTGTGGTTGGCGGCGCTTTGGGGGTCGGCGGGGCGGAGATGCAGACCCTGCTCAACAACAATATGGCCAGCCCGTATACGCTGGGGATGGCGGCGGCGGCCGGGTTTGGCGCGGCGATTACGCTTTACTTCGGCTCATTGGGCATAGACAGCGACTACGCCGTCCCGATTGGGGCGTTCGTCTGTTGCATGTTGGCGGCCTGTTTCCTGTTCGCTCTGGCCTCTATGCGGCATATCAGTTCCGGCCAGCTCATCTTAGCGGGTATCGCCTTACTGTTCCTTTTCCAGTCTCTGCTTTCATTGGTGCAGTTTGTCTCGTCGCCGGAACTTAGCCAGCAGATCTTATTCTGGCTGTTTGGCAGCCTGTCAAAAGCGACCTGGGGCAATCTGATGATTACTGCTGCTGTGGTGATCTCGGGATTCTGCTTTTTAATGAAAGATTCCTGGAAACTCACTGCGTTACGTTTAGGCGAGGAGCGTGCGAAAAGCGTCGGGGTGAACGTGAAGCAGCTGCGTCTTAAAACACTGTTTATCGTCGCTCTGATGACGGCAACGATCACCAGCTTTGTGGGGATCATTGGGTTTGTGGGGATTGTTGCGCCCAATATCGCCAAAATTCTGGTGGGGGAAGATCAGCGATTTTTTCTACCGCTCTCTTTTTTGATTGGCGCCTTTCTGCTGTCTACGGCTTCGGTGCTGTCTAAAGTGATTGTGCCCGGCGCTTTGTTTCCTATCGGCATCGTTACCGCCATTATTGGGGTGCCTTTTTTCTTTTGGCTAATCATCGCTAAGCGGGGCTAATGCATGTTGATTGTCGACAAAGTAAATATTCAGCTCGGCTCACTGACCTTAGCTCGCGATATGCGCTTTGAGTTAAAGCCGGGGCAGATTACCGCGATTCTCGGCCCCAACGGCACCGGCAAAAGCACCCTGCTGAAGACATTATTTGGTGAGATTAAACTGAGTAGCGGAGAGATCCGCTACAGCGGTAATCTCTTGTCCTATAAGTCGCTGGCACAGTGGCGCAATAAGTTTGGTTACATGCCGCAGGATATTAATCTGGATGTCAATTTAACTGTCATTGAAGTGATCCTGCTGGGGCGACTGGACGCCCTGAGTCTGCGGGTCGACGACAGAACGCTCAATCAAGCGCTGCATATTCTCGATAATATCGGGATTTCTCATCTGGCAAACCGCAGCGTTAATACCCTCAGTGGCGGTCAGTGCCAGATGGTGCTGTTTGCGCAAGCTTTAATGCGTGATCCGGCGATCATGATGCTGGATGAACCTGTCAGTGCGCTGGATCTGCATCATCAGCACGTCTTGCTGGAGCATCTGGTCAGTCAGACCCGGGAGAAGCAATGCATCACTCTGATGGTCTTGCACGATCTCAACCTGGCCGCGCAGTATGCTGATAACTTGTTGGTGCTCAAGCAGGGCGAACTTGTGGCGAGCGGGCATCCTAAACAGATTCTGACATCAGAGCTGGTCCAGGACATTTATAATGTGGAAGCTCAGGTGATCACTGATGACAGCGGCGTACCTTTTGTGCGCACCCTGCGTTCGATAAAGGCGGCTTAAGTGAGGTGGCACCATCTCATCAGTGACTGGCGGCTGCTGTCGGCCGCCGGCCGCGTTCTGGTGTTTAACAGTTTCAGCTTTAATCTCGGCTTTTACATGCTGCTGCCGTATCTGGCTGAGCATTTGCAGTCGCTGGGATTTGACGGCTGGTATATTGGATTGATCATCGGCCTGCGTGTGCTCAGCCAGCAGGGCTTGTTTTTAGTCGGCGGCACCTTAGGCGACAGGTTTGGCTATAAACCTATGATACTGTGGGGCTGCGCCGTACGTATTGTGGGCTTCCTCCTGCTGGGGATCAGTGACAGCTTTGCCGCGATTATCCTGGGGGCCTTCTGCACCGGGTTTGCCGGTGCGCTGTTCACCCCGAGCAGTCAGGCGTATTTGTCGTCCGAGTACCCCAATGCGAGCGATCGTCATCGAGTCTTTGCCTTGCAGAACCTGGCCAAAGAAGCGGGCATGCTGCTCGGGCCGCTGATGGGGCTGACACTGTTTTACGTCAGTTTCAGCTGGGTCGGGTTGTCTGCCGCCAGCGTGTTTGGTCTTTTGTTTGTGCTTCAGTGGCGCTACCTGCCCAGAGATGCCCGGATTTCGGCCCGCATGGAGAAACAGGGGTTTCTGCTCGACTGGTGGTTAATGCTGAAACATAAAGCCTTTATGCACTTCGTGCTGGCCGCCAGTGTCTACCAGGTTCTGTTTCATCAGCTTTATCTCTCCATTCCTCATCAGGCGAAAGTGCAAACAGGTGTACCGTCCGTTATCACCTGGGTGTTTATGGTATCGTCCTTCATGGGAGTGCTGTTGCAATTGCCCGTCAGTCACTGGGTGAATAAAACACTCGGTGTTGCCAAAGGTATGGGCATTGGGATGGCGCTGATGGGCAGTGCCTTTCTGGCCCTGAATCTGCACTTTGAACCCTGGTTGCCACTGCCGTTTGTGCTGTGTGCCATGCTGCTCAGTGCCGGCTCTATGATGGTTTACCCGCTGATTGGCGCTTATGTGCCGCGCTTTGCTGATCCGGCCAAACTGGCGAGCTATTACGGCCTGCATTCCTGTATCGGTGGATTGTTTGCGTTTGCAGGGAACTGGGGCGCAGGCTGGTTGCTGGACTTACCTGAGTTTCACTCTGGCTGGCTGTGGCTGACGTTCGCAATACTCGGCGCACTCTCCGGCATCGGTTTGTTTGTGCAGGTCAGCAAGCAGGAGAGAAGCGAGCAGCAAGCGCTGGGTGTGTCTTGATTTTCTCGATCGGCGTTACTTACTGACAAAACCAAAACCAGAACAAGTCGCGCTTCTGTGCCAATCAGCATTGATTAAGTGCTCAAAGATGAGTATTAAAAGGTGTGAGAAAACACGCTCCAAGAACGATAGTTGAATGACGCACCGGCTTTGTTCTATCAGGTGAGCGAAGGTAACAGTAAAAAAGAGTGAATAATCATGAAACCAGGACGAAACGAGCCTTGCCCTTGTGGCAGTGGTAAAAAGTACAAGCATTGTTGTATGAACAACGTGTCAAAACCGCATGCTGAAGTGTTTGATGATATTGAATCCATGATGGCCATGAATCCTGATTTGACGCTTGATGAGCTCAATGTGGTGATGCAGCATAAAATGCAGGAGCGCAACAATCGCCCTCATTCAGATTTTTGCGGCTTATCACCCACGCAAATGGCCAATTGGCTTTATGCACCGTTTGATGAATTAAATTGGGTGACTATCAGTACGCCAGATGATTTATCTGGCAGCCCTGTGATGTGTTATCTAGCGCTCATTTTAGACGAAGCGATGCAAAATGACGGCGCGTTTAAAGCCACCAGTAAAGGTAATTTGCCGGCTAAGTTGGTCAAGCAGGCCAGTGATTTATTGCCTGAGTTTGCTGTGTCACAGTTTGAACGCCACATTAGCATCAGTGAATTTGCCGGCAGTAATGAAGATAAATTCAATGCCTTGCACTATGCCCGTATTTTGGCAGAAACCGCCGGTATTATTTATCGCCGTAGTGGTCGGTTCCATGTGAAAAAGGCCGCACAGAAGTTGTACCAAACACAAGGTGTTCAGGCGTTCTTTAAACCTATGCTCGAAACCGTTATCACCAGATATAACTGGGGCTATTTTGATGCCTTTAAGCAAGATGTCGATTTACGCGCCTTCTGGCTCTTTATGTTGTGGCGCTTGCAAAGCCATGCCAGCCCGGATCAATTAATTGATGATATCGTCACGGCCTTCCCTGATTTATTGCGCCAGCTCGAGCCAGACGATTACTACTCGCCAGAAAAAAGGCTTGGCGTGTTAATTGAATCGCGCTTTATTGAACGCTTTTTACAGTTTTGGGGATTTGTCACTGTCGATCCTAAACGGTTTGCTGCAGAAGATCGCAAACCGCCAAAAGTGCAGCTTCAGCCGTTGTTAGCGCAAACATTCCAATTCACACTTTAGCACTAATAAAACGTTAAACAGGTTACCGTGAGCGAATATCAATCCTACCGATTTGAGCGTCTGGACGGGGTTTTAGACAGCAAACAACGCCAAGCTCTGAGGCAAATTTCAAGCCGTGCTGAGATCACCGCCACGTCTTTTCAGGTGTATTATCACTACAGCGGTTTAAAGGCTGAGACGGCTGATGTTGTACTCAACTACTTTGATATTGGGTTTTATTATGCCGATTGGGGTTTTATTGAGGCGTACATTAAGCTGCCAATTGGCACCATACCTGAGGACTTATTGCAGAGCGGTGATCATGGCTTCTATGTTCATGCAACTGACCAATGGCAGTTGTTGGTATTCTCGTTAGAGGAATACGACGACTATTTAGATGATGAACAGGCGGATGATTTTTTTCAGCATTTGGCCAGCTTGCGGAGTGAATTGATACAAGGTGATTGGCGGCTTTTGTATTTTATGTGGCTCAGAGAGTTAGACAGCAATGATGAGCTTGCTGCTGTGCCGATGATTAATTTTGATTTCAATCACCTAAGTGATGCGCAAACCGCTTTTGCTGGCTTATTTGGTGTTCCTTTAGGACTGGTGAAAGCGCTCGCATTGGCGCTGGAAGAAAAGCCCAGTCATAGTGCAAAGCACAATCGTTTTCATATAGATGATTGGCTTAGTCAGCTTTCTGAAAAAGAAAAAGATCAGCTGTTAACCGCCTTGTTTGAACAGGGGCAGTTATCTCGTCACCAAGCTCTGGCAATGACAAGGAAAGAGCAAGTTAACGAGCCAGTTAATTATCAACATTGGTTGAGTGCGCAAATTATCGAGCCTTATATAGCCATTGCGCAGCAACAATTAAAGCAAGAACAAGCGATTGCGTTAGCGACAAGACTGGCAGCAGAAAAAGCTGCAAAGGAAGCAAAGCTCTCAGAAGTTTACAATCAGCGTGATCAAGTTTGGCAACGCGCGCAAGAGCAAGCAAGCCGAACGTGTGCCAGTGGCTACGATCAAGCGTCTCGTTATCTGCATCAACTCGCAGAGGCTTACCAATTCAAAGGAGAAGCCTTGGATTTTGAGTGCCGTTTTGAGCGATTTATCTCTAGTAATAACAGCCGTAAAGCGCTGTTAAACCGGTTGCAAGACCTGTTACCAAGGGCGTAATGCTACGCCTCTTGCCTCAATACAAAAATTTGATAGCTGGAAAGCTAACAGTGAGGTGGGCATAGACCCTGCTTTGGAGCATTTAATACGTTTTCGCGCATTAAGGTGTTGGGTTCAGTTTTCAATACATTTGTGTAATCAAGGCAGGTCTACAAAACATGACCAAATACGCTAGGGTTTGTCGATCTTTTCAGTAAAGCTTTACAAGCTGCTCACTATATTGGGCAGTACCGGAAAGACTAACCCTGGCATTCCGTTCTAATCCCGCACCTTGAGTGCTAAAAGTTTGTCGCTAGTGATAAATCACAATGAAAGTAGGACTATATTCCCAGTTTTTAATTAAAGGTGGGAATATAGTCCTACTCTGTTCTGCGTTTAGATTTGTCAAATGATCAAAGTGGGACTATATTCCCATTATCTCTTCAAAAATAGGAATATGGTCCTATAGGTGGCGGTATGGCAAAGCGAGATTTACACAATGTACTGTTTCCTAAGCAGCGCAAAATTCTCACGCATTTTGGTGAGGATTTATTGCTAGCAATGAAGCGTCGGGGGTTAACCAAGAAGATGCTCTGCGAGCGAACGGGGTTTGATCATAAAACGGTAAATAAGGTATTTGCTGGCGATCCTGGTGTAGCTATAGGTACTTACTTGAAAATTATGGCTGTGCTGGGAATGGAGAATAACTTTTCTGAAATGGCTGCCCATGACGAACTAGGCATTAAGTTGCAAAACATCAAACTACTGGAAGGTTCAAAATGAGCCGTGAATTGGTAGAGGTTTATGCGAATTGGCACCCCATTGATCAGCCATTATTAATTGGCCATTTGGCTTACAGTGACTCAAGTCGTGGTGGTGTGTTTAGCTTTGCTTATGACAAGGCATTCCTAAAATCATCGTATCGTTTGCAAATTGATCCTATGCTGACACTGCATGCGGGTGAATTATACAATGACGAAGCGGATAAAAACTTCCGTGCTTTTTTAGATTCATCCCCAGATCGTTGGGGACGTATTTTGATGCAGCGCCGGGCAGCGATCGAATATCGAAAGGGTATTAGGTCGAGTAGTCGACTTACTGAACTTGATTATTTGCTTGGTGTACATGACTCCTACCGAATGGGTGGTATTCGTTTTAAGCGATCCGGCTTAGCTGATTTTCTTGACCGTGATTTTTTAGACAATAATGCTGAATTTGCAGCTCCTCCCATGGCATCGCTGCGTGAGTTAGAGCATGCCGCCATCCAAATTGAAAAAGACGACAACATCGACAGTGACGAATATTATCGCTGGTTGAAAATGTTGATTTCACCTGGTTCATCATTAGGTGGTGCAAGGCCAAAGGCCTGTGTTACTGATGAGTCTAACCACTTGTGGATAGCTAAGTTTCCCAATTTAAATGACACCTATGATGTCGGTGCATGGGAGATGGTGTGTTATGAGCTGGCTTTAGCGGCGGGTGTTGACATGTTTCCGAGTGAAATCCGAAAATTTTCGACACAGCACCATACCTTTTTAACCAAGCGCTTTGACCGAGAGGGAAACAAACGTCTGCATTTTTCATCGGCAATGACGCAGCTCCAGTACTATGATGGTGAGCATTCGCACGGTGCCAGTTACCTGGAGATTGCCGAATTTCTCTCGAATCAGGGGGCACAAACTAAAGCCGATCTGGCGCAGTTATGGCGACGGATCGTGTTTAATATCGCTGTGTCTAACACCGACGATCACCTGAGAAACCACGGTTTCCTGCTAACCAATAAAGGTTGGAAATTATCACCGGCTTATGACTTAAACCCGATTGTTGGCAAGCATGGGCTTCATCTGAATATTACCGACACTGACAACGCGCTTAACTACCAACTGGCTTTTGACGTGAAAGATTTTTTCAGGCTCTCGCAGATCGAGGCAACGCAAATTTATGATGAAGTGCTAAACGCAGTTAAGCAGTGGCAACAAGTTGCGCAGCGATTGGGGATCAGCCGAGCAGAGCAAGCCGTAAAGCAAGTAGCGTTTAATGTTTAAGCCACGGGTCAATGCCGTCTCTTATTTCTTATGAAACAGGATGCAAAATCTCTGGCGTCCGCAAGGGACATTAAATGGAATTTTGCCTATCATTTAATCAGCAACTGGCAACGGACAACTGCAAACCTTTTTGGACGGGAAAAATAAAAAAGCCCTGTATTTACAATGCTCTTAACAAGGGAATACAGGGCTTCTGAGACGTGCTTGGATGGATGAAGAACTTATTCTATATTCTGGATCTGCTCGCGCATCTGCTCAATCAGCACTTTGAGTTCAACGGCTGAGGCGGTGATCTCTGTGTTGATAGATTTGGAGGCCAGGGTGTTCGATTCGCGGTTAAATTCCTGCATCATGAAGTCCAGGCGTCGGCCACAGGCGCCGCCTTTTTTCAGGATTTTGTGGGTTTCTTTGACGTGGGAATCCAGGCGATCCAGCTCTTCGGCGACATCGCTTTTTTGCGCCAGCATAATCAGTTCCTGCTCGATGCGGTTGGCATCCAGCTCAACTTTGGCTTCTTCCAGGCGATTGAGAATGCGATCGCGTTGCCATTGCATGACTTCAGGCATCAGGGCGCGCACCTTGCCGGCTTCTTCTGAGATAGCGGCCAGGCGCTGGTCAATCAGATCTTTCATATTGGCGCCTTCGCTGGCGCGTGCCGCCAGGAAGTCGTCCACCGCGCCGTCAAATGCCGTCAGCAGCTCTTGGTTGATGGTGTCCATGTCCTGCTCAGGCGTTTCCATCACGCCGGGCCAGTTCAGCACCTGAAACGGACCGATATTGCCTTCACCTGCGGCTTCTTTTACCCAGCTTGCTGCCTTGATCACCTGCTTGGCCAGCTGCTCGTTGATACGCAGTTCGCTGCTGGAAGCCGGATTGGCTTCAAAGCGCAGGCTGCACTCGACTTTGCCCCGGGCCAGACGTTGGCGGAAGCGCTCGCGCAGGACAGGTTCCAGGCTGCGGAACTGTTCTGGCAGACGCAGGTAAGTTTCCAGGTATCGTTGGTTTACCGAGCGGATTTCCCAAACGGCGCTGCCCCAGTCGCCTTTTACTTCGCGACGGGCATAGGCGGTCATACTGTGAATCATTGGCTATCGGCCCTTAAGAAATGATGGCTTGATTATACGCGCCGGTACGAATAATGGAAATCTATCCTCGGTGGGAGCTTGCTGCCAGGCGTGCACTGCGACGCAGATCTGGCTATAATCGCCGGTTAATGTCTGCCGGCCGCATAGCGGCTTTGTTTTCAGCACTCAATATCAGCCAAGGTGAAACCCGATGCGTCCAAGTGGAAGAAGTGCCAGTCAAGTTCGTCCTATTACTATCACCCGTCATTTCACCGCCCATGCCGAAGGGTCGGTATTGGTTGAGTTTGGCGATACCAAGGTCATATGTACTGCCAGTGTTGAAGAAAACGTGCCGCGCTGGCTGAAAGGCAAAGGCCAGGGCTGGGTGACGGCGGAATACGGCATGCTGCCACGCGCGACCCATTCCCGTAACCGTCGCGAGGCGGCTAACGGTAAGCAGGGCGGCCGGACACTGGAAATTCAGCGTCTTATTGCCCGCAGCCTGCGCGCGGCGGTGGATCTGGAAGTGCTGGGTGAGCAGATGATCACGGTCGACTGTGATGTGATTCAGGCCGACGGCGGCACGCGCACCGCGTCTATCACAGGTGCCATGGTGGCACTGACAGATGCGCTCAATCTGATGATGGAAAAAGGCCAGCTGAAGAAGAACCCGCTGAAAACCACTATCGCTGCCGTGTCTGTGGGCATCTACCAGGGTACGCCAGTGTGCGATCTGGATTACGCGGAAGATTCGAATGCCGAGACCGATATGAATGTCATCATGAACAGTGACGGCAAGATTATTGAGATTCAGGGGACGGCTGAAGGGGATGCCTTCAGTACTGAAGAATTAATGGAGATGCTGTCGTTAGCCAAAGACGGCATTGCCGAGATCATCACTATCCAGCAGGCGTCGCTGGAAAGTTAATGTTTTTGGAGCGGTTCCTGTCGGAGCCGCTTTTTTTTGCCTGCAGCAAGCGAAGGCTGTGGGGGATTGACCGGCCAGCGCCCGTGTCTGGCTGAAGCATGCGACCAATCGCTCGAGGAGAAACAATGAAAGCATATCAGCGTCAGTTCATCGAATTTGCTTTGGAAAAAGGCGTATTGAAGTTTGGTGAGTTCACCCTGAAGTCTGGCCGTCAGAGCCCGTATTTCTTTAATGCCGGCCTGTTTAATACCGGTCGCGATCTGGCGCGTCTGGGCCGCTTTTATGCCGCGGCACTGGCAGATTCCGGTATTGAATTTGATGTACTGTTTGGTCCTGCTTACAAAGGCATTCCGATCGCCACCACGACTGCGGTCGCACTGGCCGATCACCATGATGTGGACACGCCTTACTGCTTTAACCGTAAAGAAGCCAAAAACCACGGTGAAGGCGGCAATCTGGTGGGCAGCCCGCTGGAAGGCCGCATTATGCTGGTTGATGATGTGATTACGGCTGGCACGGCAATCCGCGAGTCGATGGAAATCATCCAGGCCAATGGAGCAGATCTGGCCGGTGTGCTGGTGGCGATTGACCGTCAGGAAAAAGGCAAAGGCGAACTCTCTGCGATTCAGGAAGTGGAGCGTGACTTCGGTTGTGCAGTGATCTCTATTGTCTCGCTGGGCGATGTGGTGAGCTATCTGGAAGAGCAGGATGGCATGGACGCGCACCTGGAAGCGGTGAAAGCGTATCGCGCTCAGTACGGTATCTGATTCTGCTTGTTGCAGGGCAGAGCGTGCAATGAAAAAGGGTTGGCAATGTGCCAACCCTTTTTTCTGTGTTCTTAATGCAGCTGTGTGCTGAGCCCGATACAAGAGAGGGGTGAAATGAAAAGGTTAGCTCAGTTGACCGGTCAGCAGTTCCCAGTAAGCATCGAAATTGTCATTCGGCTTGTGACGGAAGCTGGAGCGCACAAAGCGGTTATAACTGCCTTCTACCTGGCCCAGCAGCTGGGCGGATAACAGGTTTTCATCAATCGGGAAACCACGGCCTTCGCGCAGTTTGCGCTCACGCAGGATCTGACGCAGCTGGGTTTCAATGCGCTCGAACAGCTGGTTGATACGCGACTGTAACCTGTCTTGCTCAAACATCAGGGCATGGCCTGTCATGATGCGGGTGAGCCCGGGATTGCGCTCGGCAAAGACCAGCAATAACTGCAGCACCATACGCAGGCGGGTCATGGTGTCTTTTTCGTCATCCAGGATACGGTTAATACGTGTAGTGATCGAGTCTTCAATAAATTCGATCAAGCCTTCAAACATACGGGCTTTGCTGGGAAAGTGGCGATACAGTGCCGCTTCGGAAACGCCCACCTGGGCAGCCAGTTTAGCGGTAGTAATGCGCTGACTCCCCTGGTTGGATTCCAGCATTTCAGCCAGCGCTTGTAAGATTTCTTCGCGGCGGTTGTTTTTTTTATTGCCAGCCATGAATAACCGTTCCTTTTCGATATAAGACTGTGTCCGGACAGAAAAAGCCTGACTATCTTAGCCATGCGCACAGGGCATGGAAAGTGTCTGGATCAGGCAGTGTTATCTGTATCGACAGCCAGAGTGTAAGCTTGAGAGCTGGCTGCCAAAAATGAATGAACCGCTGAGTATTTTGCCTGTTTCGCTGAGAGTTCAACGAAATAGGCTTAGTCTTGTGCTTTGTAGCGGTCGATGATCTCAGTAATTAATTGTCGCCCCAGTGATGTTTTGTCTGTCAGGGGCAGTGCCTTGTCACCGTTCTTCCAATACAGGTGGAGGGCATTGGTATCACTGTTAAATCCTTGTCCCTGCTGCGCGACATCATTGGCACAAATCAGGTCGAGGTTTTTACGCTGCAGCTTGTCCTGCGCATAGCGCGCGACGTCTTGCGTTTCGGCGGCAAAGCCTACAGTAAACGGACGTTGTTCAGTCAGGGCAGCGACGCTGGCGATAATATCCGGATTTTTCACCAGTTTCAGTGCCAGATCGTCCTGTCCTTGCTGCTTTTTCATTTTTTGTGACGCTATTTCCGCCGGGCGGAAATCGGCCACCGCCGCGCAGCCAATAAAAATATCATGCGCCTTTGCCTGCTCAGTGGCGGCCTGGTGCATGTCTACAGCACTTTCTACGTCGATACGGTTAACGCCGGCCGGGGTAGCAAGGTTGACCGGGCCACTGATCAGCGTGACGCTTGCACCGCGTTGTGCCGCGGCTTGTGCAATGGCAAAGCCCATTTTGCCTGAGCTGTGGTTGGTGAGATAACGCACCGGATCCAGCGCTTCCCGGGTCGGGCCGGCCGTAATGGCGATGCGGACACCGGCCAGATCCTGCGGCTGGAAGGCGTTTTCCATCTCCGCAATCAGCGCCATAGGCTCCAGCATCCGGCCCGGGCCGATATCGCCACAAGCCTGCTCGCCGCTGGCAGGGCCCCAGATCTGATGTCCCCGGCTCGCCAGTACGGCCAAATTTTCCTGGGTGGCAGGCTGGCGATACATTTGCTGGTTCATGGCCGGTGCCACAGCAATCGGCGCGCTGGTGGCCAGACATAAGGTTGTCAGCAGATCGTTACCCATGCCAGCGCGAAGGCGGGCGATCAGATCGGCAGAAGCGGGAGCCAGCAGAACCAGATCGGCCCATTTCGCCAGCTCAATATGGCCCATGGAGGCTTCGGCGGCGGGGTCGAGCAGGCTGTCGGCCACCGGGTGACCAGAAACGGCCTGCATGGTAAGCGGGGTAATGAATTCCTTGGCGGCCGGGGTCATGACGACGCGAACCTCTGCGCCTCGTTCAATCAGACGCCGTGTCAGCTCCGCACACTTGTATGCTGCGATGCCGCCGCTGATCCCCAGAAGTATTTTCTTTCCTGCCAGAGTTTTCATTCGCTTGCCTGTGTCGTGAAAAAACTGGCAACAAGATATCACCAAAGCGATGAGGTTTCATCGCTTTAGTCGTGAGAAAAATGCCGTCAGGCTGTGATGGAGGGCAGAGACCGGGTTATCGCTCGACACGGCAAGGCCGGAGCGTTGTAACACGACACCAGAGCTGCGCCAGCCGCCGCATTTTCAAGTATCGGGCTTTGTCTCGGGAGCAATATATGCGTTTCTTTGGCGCAGACACAGTGAAAGGGTTGAAGCGCCATGGTATTGAAACATTTGCCTGCGGAATCGCGTCCCAGGGAAAAATTGCTGCAGCGCGGGGCCAATGCGCTGTCGGATGCGGAGCTGCTGGCGATCTTTTTACGCACTGGCCTGCCGGGCATGAATGTGATTGAGCTGGCCGGCCAGCTGCTGGAAGAGTTCGGTTCTCTGCGTGCGTTACTGGCGGCTGATTGCAAAACCTTTTGCCAGCACAAAGGGTTGGGACCGGCTAAATATGTCCAGTTACAGGCGGTGCTGGAGATGAGCCTGCGTTATTTATCAGAGAAACTGGCAAAAGGGGATGCCCTCAGCAGCCCGGAATACACGCGGCAATATTTAAGCCAGATGCTGCGTGATCGCCACCGTGAGGCATTTTATGTGTTGTTTCTGGATAACCAGCACAGGGTGATTAGCGGTGAGGTAATGTTCGAAGGAACGATTGATGCCGCCAGTGTTTATCCGAGAGAAGTGGTAAAAAGATCACTGGAACTTAATGCAGCGGCGTTGATTTTAGCGCATAATCACCCCTCAGGCGTGGCGGAGCCAAGTCAGGCCGATCGGCGAATTACTCAAAGGATCAGCGATGCGCTGGCCTTGGTAGATATTCGGATCCTCGATCATTTTGTCGTCGGAGACGGGGAAGTGGTTTCTTTTGCTGAAAGAGGATGGCTGTAACTATCAAGCTGATTATTGTGCAGCTTGATGTCAAACTAGGCCGAAATTGATCAAAAAGACGAGAAAGGATCTGCTCGGGACTTGAGCAACTGGTTTTGACTTAGTATAATGCGCGACCTTTGATAGCTTCGGTTAGGTGGAATGCTTTTTGCGTTCGGTTAATCGCGGTTGATATCGAGCTGAAACGATTTGGAGAAGACAGTAATGTCCCGAGTATGCCAAGTA
The DNA here is from genome assembly GCF_038519165.1 of Photobacterium sp. SP02. Taxonomy (NCBI): domain Bacteria; kingdom Pseudomonadati; phylum Pseudomonadota; class Gammaproteobacteria; order Vibrionales; family Vibrionaceae; genus Photobacterium; species Photobacterium sp. SP02. The sequence goes on along the minus strand of NZ_JASJOJ010000008.1, from coordinate 32,838 downwards.
ACTGGTAAACGTCCTGTAACGGGTAACAACCGTTCACACGCACGTAATGCCACCAAGCGTCGTTTTCTGCCGAACCTGCAAACTCATCGTTTCTGGGTAGAAAGCGAAAAACGCTTCGTTAAACTACGTCTTTCTGCGAAAGGCATGCGTATCATTGACAAGAAAGGTATTGATACCGTTCTGTCTGAAATGCGTGCTCGCGGCGAGAACGTTTAAGAGGATTTGAAGAATGGCTAAAGGCATTCGTGAGAAGATCCGTCTGGTATCATCTGCCGGCACTGGACACTTCTACACTACCGACAAAAACAAACGTAACATGCCAGGCAAATTTGAGATCAAGAAATTTGATCCAGTTGTTCGCCAGCACGTTTTGTACAAAGAAGCAAAAATCAAGTAATTGGTTTATTCTGCTTTTTGATAAAAACCCAGCCAAGGCTGGGTTTTTTTATGGCTGTCGGTCAGGAAGCGGATTATGATCACTGACTCATACTTAGTGCTGGAGAGACGATGAAACTGTCGCGCAAGGGATGGAACAACATCATCATCATTGGGGTTCTGCTGTTTTTAGCTATGATTCAGCTGCCGGAATTGATTCAGCAGCGGATGATGCAGGCCACCCCGGCCGAGCAAGCGTCCGCCGGACTAGTGCGCTTACTTCCTGCTGACAGCAGCATTGAAAAGCTGGTGCTGCCCAATATTATTTTCAGCCGCCATCAGCAAGACTGGCAGTCCGAGCCCGTCATAGCCGGCGATCCGTCGGCCATAGTGGCAAACTGGCAGGATGTCGCCGGTACTAAAATCGACTCAGAAACCTTCGCCCAGCTCAATGATAAGCTGGCATCGCCACGTAGCGTGGAAGTGTGGCTGGACAATCATGAAGAACCTTACCGCCTGACTGTGTATCAGCTTCCCCAGTTCTGGCTATTGCAAAACTGGCAGGGAGAATGGCTGGCGATTACTGTCGAGGCCAGCTACCTGTTCCCTGAAATCTGATATCCTGCACTGAACACAGCAAAGATTAATCAGAGAGAAGATGCCTGAATTACCTGAAGTTGAAGTCAGCCGCATGGGGATCACGCCTCATGTGGTGGGTCAGACCGTCATCAGTGTGACGGTTCGCAATGCCAGCCTGCGTTGGCCCGTCCCCGCGGAATTACAGCTATTGCAGGGGCAGACCATTCGTGGTGTGACGCGCAGAGCCAAATATTTGCTACTCGAAACCGATGCCGGGTTTGCCATTATCCATCTTGGGATGTCAGGCAGCTTGCGCATCTTGCCCGCCGAAGTGCCCCCGGTGAAACACGATCATGTTGATGTGCTGCTCGCCAGCGGTGAAGTGCTGCGCTATAACGACCCCCGCCGGTTCGGTGCATGGCTGTGGCAGGAACGTGACAGCGAACATCCTGTGCTGAGTAAGCTCGGGCCGGAGCCTTTGGCTGAGGGCTTTGATGCCGGCTATCTGGCGAAAAAAGCTCAAGGTAAGCGCACTGTGATTAAACAGTTCATCATGGATAACCAGGTGGTTGTCGGGGTCGGGAACATTTATGCCAATGAATCCCTGTTTGCGGCGCGCATCCATCCGCAGACTCCGGCAGGGCAGCTTACGGCTGAACGGCTGGCTGGGCTGGTGGATGAAATCAAGCGGGTGCTGAGTAAGGCGATTGCTCAGGGCGGCACGACACTGAAAGATTTCAAGCAAAGTGACGGTAAGCCGGGCTATTTTGCCCAAGAGCTGCAAGTGTACGGAAAAGCGGGGAAACCCTGTCCGAACTGCGGACATATCCTGAATGAGGTCAAAATCGGTCAGCGTGCTACAGTCTATTGTAGTGAGTGCCAACGATAATAAGTTTGTCAGAGAGATAGGCCCTCATATCTGTCTTTAGGGAAGAGCAGGAGGGCTGCAATACGCCTTCTTCGGGGGTGTGGATGCGCTTTTTGGTAACAGGAGTGGCCGGTTTCATTGGCAGTGCAGTGGCTCAGCGTTTGTGCCATATGGGCCATCAAGTGGTGGGCATTGATAATTTCAACAGCTACTACGATGTGAAGCTGAAACAGGCCAGAGTCAGGCATATTGCCCATCCGGCGCTCTTGGTGCTGGATTGCGATATCGCAGACAGGGAAGCCATTGCCCGTCTGTTTCTCACCCACAGATTTGAGAGAGTGATCCACCTGGCCGCGCAGGCCGGGGTTCGCTATTCGCTGGATAACCCCATGACCTATGCCGACAGTAATCTGACTGGCCATCTGACCATTCTGGAAGGCTGCCGCCGCCATCAGGTTGAGCATCTGGTGTACGCGTCTTCCAGCTCTGTGTATGGTCTCAATCGCAAGCAGCCTTTCTCGACCACTGACAGTGTCGACCACCCGGTATCCCTGTACGCCGCCACCAAAAAAGCCAATGAACTGATGGCGCATACTTATTCCCACCTCTATGGCCTGCCTACCACGGGCTTGCGCTTTTTTACTGTGTACGGGCCGTGGGGCAGACCCGACATGGCATTATTTCGTTTTGCCGAGGCGATCATGGCCGGTCAGCCTATCGAGGTATATAACCACGGCGATATGCGGCGCGATTTCACCTACATTGATGATATTGTCGAAGGCGTGGTCAGAATTCAGGATATTGTTCCTGCCCCTCAGCCCGACTGGAGCACCGAAGAGGGCTCTGCAGCCAGCAGTTCAGCGCCGTACCGTGTGTACAATATCGGCCATGGTCAGCCGGTTAAGCTGATGGACTTTATTGTCGCGCTGGAAAAGGCACTGGGCAGAGAGGCCAGCAAAGACTTCCTGCCGATGCAGCCGGGCGACGTATACGCCACCTTTGCCGACACCGACGATTTATTTGAGGCTACAGGATTCAGGCCACAGGTGGGTATTGAGCAGGGGGTGCAGCAATTTGTGGGCTGGTATCTGGGGTATTACGGGCAACCAGCGAAGGCAAATATAGCGGCACGCTGAGTGGCGAGCCGCCGGATTTGAGTGTTACTTGGTCAGTTTGTCTTTCAGTGCCTGTGCCACAGTCGGGTGAACGAACTGATCTACCTGCCCTTTGTGCAGCGCCACTTCTTTGACTATGGTGGAGGAGATAAAGGAATTTTCCTCGGCCGGTGTCAGGAAAACCGTTTCCAGCTCCGGCATCAGGCGGCGGTTCATGTTCGCCAGCTGAAACTCATATTCAAAGTCTGATACCGCGCGCAGGCCACGAACCAGAATCGTTGCTTGCTGCTCACGGGCAAAATCGACCAACAGACCAGAAAACCCTACCACTTCAACATTACTGAGATGACTGGTGATGGCTTTGGCGAGATTCACCCGCTCCTGCAGGTCAAACAACGGCTTTTTGCTCGGGCTGAAAGCGATACCGACGACTACCTGATCGAACATGGCGGCTGCGCGCTCAATCAGATCCTGATGGCCGTTGGTGATAGGGTCAAAAGTGCCGGGGTAAATGACTCGGGTTGTCATGATTTTTCATCCAGAAATTTATCAATGCCGTTTTCGCAACGTGTCAGTTTCTGACGGACGGTATTTTCCAGTATCTCATCGTTCTTGGCTAACGATGCTCTTGAACTTTCATCATGGTAGAGGTGGTAGCCTACGCCGGCAAACTTGAGATACAGCCTTTTTTTACCGCTATTGAGCATGCGGTGAACAAACTCACTGTCTTCACGGCCCCAGCCGACAAAGTCTTCGTTAAAGCCGTTGACCTCGATCAGATCGGCTCGCCAGAATGCCATGTTACAGCCACGCGTTGAGGCATCGTTATTGCGTTCGTACGAGCACAATTTGCTGAGCCAGGTACTGCTGATGCAGTTGTGGCGGTTTTTAATGCCGGGAGAAAACAGGTTGGGTACCACATGCTGATGCATGATCTGCTGGCTGATGTCATCGTTAGCCAGCACGCGGCCACCCTGAACGAAATAACCGGCTTTTGCTGCCTGCTTATGAGAGCGAATAAAATCCGGAGACATGACAATGTCGCCATCAATCATAATGATATAGTCCGCCTGCGATTTTGCCATGGCACGGTTACGGCTCATGGCGAGCTGGAAACCGTCATCGGGTTGCCAGGAATGTATCAGGGGGCAGGGGAACTGCGCTTGGTAGGATTGAACCAGTTCAGCAGTATCTGCTCGGGAGCCATCATCAGCGATGATCACTTCATCAGGTAACTCAGATTGGCGCTTCACGCTGTCCAATACGGCCTGTAGTGCTTCTTTCCAGTTGTAAGTCGTAATAATGAGAGCGACTTTCATTGATTTCTCTCTTTTTGATAATCCCGTAGCCAGAGATCAATATATTTGACGAAGGTCGAGTGCATGCTGAGCCACGCCAGAATAAAACCATGGCGACCATCGAGAAAACCGAGCTTAAGAATGTACATTTTCAGAAAACTGGCAAGGGCATGCAGCAGAGCGGTGCCCAGTCCGGCTTTTTTCCGGCCTTCGCGTTCATCCGTCCAGGCTTTGAGGTATTGGGTGGTTTTGCCTATGTAATGGTGCAGATTGTCATAGGTAAAATGCAGTAACCGGCCTTCTAGCGGGCGGACAGTCAGGCCATCCGTCAGCACTTTTTCATGCACCAGGGCATCGTTGTAGCGGGTTTCGTCGCGGCGGTACAGGCGGATCACCCAATCCGGCGACCAGCCAGAATGGTGGATGGTTTTGCCAAAGGCGTCGCTCAGCCGGTTTATCTTAAAGGCAACCCCGCTCGGGTTGCCGCTGACTGCAGACTGTATGGCCGCTTTCAGCTCAGGAGTGACCCTTTCATCGGCATCCAGCACCAGCACCCAATCTGTGGTTGCATGCTGCTGGGCGCGCTGGCGTTGCGGGCCAAAGCCGGGCCAGTCGTCATAGCGGAAGAATTTATCTGTGTAACGACGGGCAATGTTTTCTGAATCATCGGTACTGCCGGAGTCAATAATCACGATCTCGTCGACCCAGTCTTTCACCGTCTCCAGACAGGCAGCCAGATGCTTGGCTTCGTTCTTGATGATCATCAGCACACCCAAAGTGGTGTTGGAGGTGTTAGGCGCCATTAGGTGTCCAGTTTTCAGATAGATGAGTAGTGACTGTCAATGCAGTGATATGCCAACGATTATGCCGACCGGGGTGGTGAATGTAAAACCCCGGCCCTGATTCAGGGATCAATCTATCGCTTTCATTTTGTTTGAAATGCATACGATCACAGTTCAGAGGTGATTTTGTCGAACATGGCAGTGACGCGCTCTGCCGTGATGCGTTTCATCGCCTCGTTATCTTTAACCCGGCTGCGCCAGGGCAGCTGTTCAGGTGCCTTGCCCGTTTCGGCCGCAATGCATTCATCGTATACGCTCACTACATACTGCCGCGACAGGTAGGGGCCGGTACGTTTGGGGTTATGGTGGGCATACAATCCCAGCACAGGGGTACCGACAGCCACCGCCATGTGGGCCGGGCCGGTGTCCGGCGCGCACACCAGCGCCGCTTTTTGCAACAGGGCCAGCAGTTGTTTCAGGCTGCTCTGGCCAATCAGGTTGGTGATCGGGAAATTCAGCTTTTCTTCAATAGCATTGCCCAAATCAATTTCAATTTTTGCCGGGCTGCCGGCCAGAATGATCTCATAGCCCTGCTGGTGGGCATGGCGGGCTAACTCGGCATACCCTTCCGGCGTCCAGTTTTTATAGCCTTTACTGGCCGCGGGTGTGATGACGAATGTTGCGTCCTGATGGATTTGCTGATCGGCCCAGCGGTGGTCGTCTTCAGATAACGGAATATTCCACTTAGGCGTCAGATCGCTGACGCCCAGAGTGGCGGCGAACTGCATGAAGCCATCCAGCACATGCGGTGAATCCGGTGACGGGACTTTCACATTAGTGAACAGCTGCTGAAGATCACTGCTGCGGGCGGCATCAAATCCCAGTTTGTATCTGGCTTTGATGCCGAGACTGACGATACTGGCACGAATGGCGGTTTGCATATGCAAAAGCGCATCAAAACGCTCTCCTTTGAGTGCCTGCCAGACGGCTTTGTAACCCTGCCAGCCCTGCTTTTTATCGAAGATGATCACCCGGATGCCAGGCAAATCTTTCAGCAGCCGTGCCTCTGCTTTGCCGCAGATCCAGGTCAGGCGCGTTTGAGGCCATTGCCGCTGAATAGCCTGTGCCATGGCAATACTGTTGCAGACATCACCAATCGCCGACAGGCGCAGGATGCACAAAGACTGGGGAGCGGAGTGGAATAATGTCATGACACCTGCTTTCAACGGAATAGATGTGATTGTGTGTTGGGAATTATATACATATAGCATGCCGGAATCAGCGTGATTGCGCGAACACTGTGCAAAGATTCTGTCTATCTCATGACGGGCACGGACAAACCTGTATAAAATAGATCTTTTCAGTAGTTTGGGGTACCGCGCGATGGAAATACGGGAGCAAGATAACTGTCAGGTCATGTTTGACCCTGCTTTGCTGGCAGAAGATCCCTGGCAGTGCTTTGAGCCGGATTTCTGGCAGCGTCAGCAGGCTGTGCTGGGCAGTGCCAAAGGGCGGGGAACCACCTGGTTTGTGCGTGGCGAACGGGTCGATATGGCATTGCGGCATTACTTCCGTGGCGGGCTGTTCGGCAAACTGGTGAAAGATCAGTATTGGTTTAACACCTGGTCAGCTTGCCGCAGCATGGCTGAATTTTCCCTGCTGCAACATCTGGTGGAGCAGGGCGTCAGAGTGCCTAGGCCTGTCGCGGCAAGGGTGTGTAAATCCGGGCCTTACTATCGGGCTGATCTGCTGACGGAAAAAGTGCCGCAGGCCACTGACCTGGTGGCGCGCTTGCAGCAGGGTGCTTTATCGTCAGAACAATGGCAGGCGGTGGGCGATATGATTCGTCGTATGCATGACTGCCGGGTCGATCACACTGATCTGAATGCGCATAATATTTTGCTGGATGACCAGGAGCAGATCTGGCTGATCGATTTTGACAAATGCAGTATTCATCGTGGCGATGATGGCTGGCAGGAGGACAATTTGTCCCGGCTGCACCGCTCTTTTGTCAAAGAAGTCGATAAAGCCGGTATTCACTGGCAGGAAAGCGACTGGCGGCAGTTGTTGTCAGGTTACCGCCGATCGCCTGCCGATTAATTGAAGCTGGCAGAGAGTGCGTGCAAGGTGCGTGCAATGGCCCCCTGATTGGCTTTGACCACGCCAAGGGCGGCCTGGCCTGTCTTGGCTTGTTCTGTTTTATCCGCCATCAGCCGTGACACGGCGCGCGCTAATTCCTCACTGTTGCCGACGATTTTTGCGCCACCCGCGTTTAACAGCTGAGTGGTGATGTCGGTAAAGTTGTAATAGCTCGGGCCACTCAGAACAGGTTTTGCCAGTGCGGCAGGCTCAAGTAAGTTGTGACCGCCGACTTTGTCGCCCAGCAGGCTGCCGCCGACAAACGCGAGATCGCAGGCGCCGAGCAGCAGCATCATTTCGCCCATAGTATCGGCCAGATAGACCTGTTTACCGGCCAGCGGCTCATTGGCCTGAGTGCGGCGGGCGGCGGTAAAACCCTGTTGGTCAATCAGCGCGTAGACAGAGTCGAATCGCTCGGGGTGCCTTGGCACCAGAATTAGCAGCGCGTCAGGATGGCGGCGTAAAATCTGTCTGTGCGCCTCAAGTACCTGCTCATCTTCGCCCTGATGGGTGCTGGCGGCAATCCACACCGGACGCTGGCTGCCCAGCTCATCTCTCAGTATCTCGCTGGCCTGTTCCAGCCCTTCGGGTAAAGCAAGGTCAAACTTGATAGAACCGGTAATCTGTACCGCTTCCGGCGCAACGCCCAAACGAATGAAACGCTCGGCATCATCCTGATGCTGGCACAAGACCTGATCCAGATTATGGGCAAGCAGGTTAAACAGGGGTTGTACTCTGGCATAACGCTGGCAGGAGCGCTCAGATAAGCGGGCGTTAAATACAGTGACGGGCAGGCCGGCATGTTTGGCTTCGGCCAGCGTGTTGGGCCAGAGCTCGGTCTCCATGATGCAAAGCGCACGCGGCTGCTGCGTGCGGATGAAGCGGCGCAGTGCCCAGGGAAAATCGAGCGGCATATAGCGATGTTCAACCAGTGCTCCGAGGCGTGCGGCCTGCTCTGCTCCCGTGGCTGTCGTGGTTGTCAGCAGTATCGGTAAATCGGGATATTGGGTTTTCAGTGCTTTGATCAGCGGCGTGACAGCCAGGGTCTCTCCGACGGACACGGCATGTATCCAAAGTGGACGCTGGCCCTGCACCTGAGGGCTGACTCCGAAATGCTCTTTCCAGCGCTGACCAATAGGCGGGACACCCGGCCGCTTTTTATAGAGTGACACCAGCAGCAACGGGGCTGCCACAGCGAGCAGGCAAGTGTAGAGAAAGCGTAGCATTAGTGATTCGGTTCCTGCTGCCATTGGCCGGACAGTTCGAAATATTTCTTCAGTACCAGCAGACCTATCAGTTTCTCCTGCCGCGGATGACAGAACTGGTGGACGTGCTCATGAGCATTGGCAATGATAGCTTCGGCCGCTTCAGGGTGCTGGCTGTAGTAGCGAATTTTTTCTTCAATATCAGAAAAGTCATCCTGCAGCTCGACATAATGAACACCAGCCTTGAGCGAGCCTTCCATAAACCATGTCTCGTATTTAGGTTTGGGCATCATACACAGAGAGTTCGATGACATAGCCCACTTTAGGTTAGTGGCGACATCGTTGCCTTCGATACAGAGAATAAATTTATATTCGAGCTGCTCAGCAATCGACATGAAGCCTTTATCCCACGGCTGCGGAGTGTCGCCGGAGTTGGTCTGGCCGATATCGCAGAGGGGATGGTTGTAGTATTGCCTGACGAAGCTGGCACGATGGGGCTGGTAGGCGGCTCCGCGCCAGACGGCCTTGTCTGTTTTCTCACGAAAGCTCAGCGAATCTTCTATGAAATTGAAGTGACGGACTTTATTGAGTTTAAATAAAACGGCGTTGGCATTGTCACCGTCGATAGGCCTGGCTTTGACCAGGAACGGGTAAGGTTCCAGGTGGGTGTCATCGCCAAAGCGGTAGGTGACTTTGAAGTGGCGATCAAAGTAGTGCAGGTATTCTTTCAGATCGTAATAATAGGCACTCTGGCCTTTCTTGCGATAGCGCTTGATGGATACGGCTTTATCGTCGGGCAATGAGAATGCGTTATTGTGCCTGAGGTAATAATTGACTCTGGACGTAATGTATTGCCTGTCATATTTGTCCAGTGAATTCAGAAGGTACTGTAATCTGCGATGGTAGATTACTTTAGGCGTCAGAGAACGCAGTATGTTACGACTGTAGAAAGCGACTTTGTTATTTTTATGTCGATGTATCAATGTCATCATAGATCTGTTTTGGGAGTCGTTAGGCCGTCAATGGCTTGAATGACACGTTCAGCCGGTAAATCTTTCAGGCACTTAAGGTGTCCGTAGGGGCATTCTCGCTTAAAGCACGGACGGCACTCAATATCTGTATATACGATGGCGACCTGTTCTGCCAGTGGCGGGGTATAGTCTGGTGACGTCGAGCCATAAATGGCGACCACGTTACAGCCAACCGCCGCGGAGACATGCATCAGACCCGAATCGTTACTGACAACCGTATGGCAGGCAGCGAGCAGGTCAACTGCTTCAATCAGGCTGGTTTGCCCGGCTAAATCGTGACAGAAAGCTTGTAAGTCAGCGGGAAGCGCTTGTTTGATGGCGGCGGTGACAGGCTGATCTTTTACTGAGCCGAACAGCCAGACTTGCTTACCCTGCTCAATCATTCTCTGCGCGACCTGGGCAAAATAGGCGTCTGGCCAGCGCTTGGCAGGACCAAATTCCGCCCCCGGGCATAGGCCAATCACAGGGCGATCATTATCCAGTGCCAGACGTTTCATCGCGCTGGCCTGATTGTGGCTGTCAACCGTCAGTGACGGCTTGGGAAGTAGCGGCAGCGCCGCACTGCCTGTCATGTCCGCTTTGGGATAAGCCAGTGCGCAGTAGCGTTCGATCATCAGGCCGAAATCACGCTTGTTGCCACGCAGATCAGTGAGCAAACCGTAGCGGCTTTCTCCTTTCCAGCCGGTACGGACCGGAATGCGGGCAAAAAACGGGATCAGCGCAGATTTCGCCGAATTGGGCAGGATATACGCCTGATCATAGCTATGTTCACGCAAAGAGCGTCCAATCCGATAGCGACCTTTGAGGTTAAATTCACCGTGGCCGATGGGCATCTCAAGTGCGCGGTGCACCTCGGGCATGCGCTCTAAAATGGGCCGGCACCAGGCCGGTGCCAGTACATCAATCTCAGCCTGCGGATACTGCTGCTTCAGACTGGTATACAGGCATTGCGACATCACCATATCGCCAACCCAGGATGGACCGATAATAAGAATTTTCATACGACGCTGCTCATTAACTTCAGTAGGGTTTACTGCCATCAGGGCGTGTTTTCAGCAATTGCAGATTCCACATGTACTGCTCAGGATAGGGGGCGACCATTTTTTCCAGAGCATTTGCCAGCAAATTTGCATCATGTTGCGCATCAGGGCCCGGAAGTGGTTTCAGTGCCGGGGAGATATGAATCTCAAATTTACCGTTTGTCGTGTTGTATACAGGGATCATAGGCACTACGGAGGCGCCTGTCAGTTTGGCAATCTTACCCAGACCAGAAAATGTCGCTTTTTGGGTCGCAAAGAAATCAGTAAATTGACTTTGTTCTGGCCCGAAGTCCTCATCAGGCAGGTAATAGCCGAGAAACCCTGATTTGATTGCACGAAAATAAGGCTTTAATCCGCCTTCTCGTGCATAACAAATTCCCCCATACTGCAGACGCTGACAACTGATTAACCAGTCAAAAACGGGTTGGCGGTGCTGAGGTTGCATCAAAGCGGCGACAGGCAGACCCAGTGATGCCCAATAGATAGCCGGAAAGTCAATGGCCCAGCAGTGAGGGACTAAAATAATGACAGGATTGCCTGCTTCAACTTCTTTATCAATATTTTCCTGACCAAAAACTTCAGTGCGCTGCTGGAGATGGCGGCGACTTCTGAACAACAATTCGCCCATGGCCAAAACCACTTTGGCGGCGACTGTGAACATGGCGTCGATTTTCTCTTCCCGCTCTTGATCGGTCAGTTCCGGAAAGCACAGTGTCAGGTTAACCCTGGCACGGTGCCGTGCTTTCTTGACTTTCCTGCCTATGTGCAAACCCAGAAAGCCAGCGATTGGGTCGCGGATTTTCCAGGGCAACAGTGCCAGCAGGCTTAACAGCAGAATACTGATCCAAGTTCCCCAATGACGGGGGTGCAAAAATGACCACTGGAAAGACGGACGATAGCCTGGTGCCAGTTCATCCTGTGATACGCGGGTTCGGACTGTAGTCAAAAGATGCTCTCTCTTTTTGCTGTAAACTCTAATCAACCGGTTGGAAACAGGAGCGGCATGATTATGTACGGAAAAAATACTTCTGCCAGACGTAGAATTTCCCCAGTAGTCCCATGTGCTTGGATTTTAAAAACACCAGTCCTTTCGACTTTTTCCAGCTGTGCTGAAACCAGTGTGTCAGATAAGCATTGGCGGGCTTTTCAAAATGCATGGGTTCACCCTGATAGTTATAAAAATAGGCTACCGGGTAAAGCTGGCTGTTTTCTGTGTTGCTGAGTGCTTTCTCGATCAGGAAGTGAGTCATGATATCAGGGCCCATATACAGCGGGGACTGATAAATGTCATTCTCATAGAATTGAATGAGTTGATTCAGAATCGTCGAGTGTGGCTCTGCATAGATAGCTGCGGTGCCCAGCAGTGTCTCCGTTTCATAACCTACTGAAAACAGGCAATTGTCAAATAACGGGAAAGGATCCTGCTGGATGGTGACATCCACATCCAGATACAGTCCGCCCTCATGTTGCAGAATTTTCAATCGCAGGTAATCAGTGACAAAGGCCAGCAGGCCTTTATCGTAACACTCTTTTGCAAACCGGCATTCGCTGATCCATTGCTGAAGCAGCGGATTGTTTTCCGTCCAAAGGGTGTAGTCAAAACCTTGTTTTTTCCAGTCATCAATACAGACGAAGGCTAATGGTGGCATTTTATTGCCAAGCCAGATGGCGTGGATTTTTTTAATCATGAGCTCGCTTGTTCTGAAGGCGGTAAACGGTTCAGTTTATACGTGAGGTAGAAGGTATAACAACTGCCTAACATCACGTTATGGATCCACTGGCCATTATTGGAAAAGAAGAATGATTCGAACAGATTTACCGTCAGCCAGTAAACCGTAAACAGTAAAGAAATCAGCAGAACTTCATTAATACCGCGTTTTTCTGGGGCAACTTGAGTACTTCGTATGACCCATCCGAAGACAAAATACATTAACGCCAGGCCAACGATACCGTAGGAGACCAGCAGTTCGATGTGCGAACTGTGCAGGTGCGTGAAATACTTATGGATATTAGGTGGAAAATGCGTTGCCTGCTTAATGACCGTCTCACGGGTGTTGTAGCCGCTGCCCAGCAGTGGCCTTTCTTTGATCCATTTGATGGATTCATACCACAAATGCAGGCGCGTACCGGCACTGTTGAACGGTATTTTAGACATGTCGCCATTAGTGACTATGCTGGTGGCTGTGCCCATCTCTCTTTGGACTCTGTCATGGACTAAAGGCATGCTGGCATAGGAGTAAAAGGCAAATCCCAACAGGGACAATGAACCAGCCAAAATGATCTTATTGAGTTTTTCTTTATGCAATATGGCATAAAGAACCGTGCCTATAACATAGGCTGCCAGCAAACCGACCCAAACCTGACGGGACTGAGTAGTGATCACCACGAAAACAAAGGCAATAAACAGCAGTAATGCAGAGAAGAAGAGAGCAATATATTGAGCCTTTCTGGTCCGGATACTGAGGCACAGGTATTTCACCAGGAAGAAGGAGGAGAGCAGAAAGCCGACTCCGCTGTACATGGCCGGATACTGGGCATTAATGATATTGAAATCGATGCGAACACCCTGGAGCCCCAGTTGCACCTGCTGAACAATGTCGGAATGGCTGTAAAACGCCAGCAAAATACCCAGGCACATAGCCCACCAGATCAGGTAAACATTGTTGAGTGATCCTTTCAGCCAATACGCAACAAAAATAAAGACAAACAGGTCAGCTAACACACCAATATGCGGGCTGGAATAGGCGAGTTCAGGTATGTCTATCAGCGAATTGGCCCAGCTGAGCACCTGAATGACGAGAGCGAATAATAATGCCCACAGCATTTTATCTTTGAAAAATTGTTTTCTGTCGATAAACAGGGCCGCGACTGAAGCCAGCAGAAAGACCGACTGGAAGATGTCTCCCATTTCGCGGTAAGAGCGCTTGAACAGCACATAGCCCACAATGCAGCACAGCATCGCCAGACAAAAGCCCCGAGAGTTGATGAGTCGTTTTATTTGCGCGTTAAATTGCATTGCTGATTGCTCTGAAATAGTGGTTCATATTGATAAGGCTGATTATTTTTATTTTATGCTTTTCAGCTTTCTCATAATAGTTTCATAGGTTCTGAAACCTTCGATGTACAGTTTGTGGGAGAATCCCACAGATTGTTTCTGTTTGCGGGTGGAGCCAATCGTAGTCGCGGTTTGCGAGCGTTCAAACACTGACGGATAGACATGGTAGGCATGAATGCCGTGTCGCCAGGGCTTTTCCATATAGTCATCGACCGGCTCGATAAACAGCTGGGCATTGTCCAGGAAACTTTTTGCGGCAACCGGTGTAATGATATAAGCGCTGGTACCGCAGGTGCCTTTTTGGTAAACACCGATTGAGTGGGTATCTGAGACAGCAAACAGAGCTTTAAATGTGTTTGGCTGATGCGCTGACAGTTTAATGTAATGGTATTGTTCAATGTATGGCTGAATGTCAGCCAGCACGGAGTGAACGTCAGCCAGCACGTTGACATTGTCTTCGAGGATCAATATTGGCGTATCCAGTTCAAGGCACTTTTCCCACAGGGCATAGTGACTGGCAAAACAGGCAACTTCAGCCGGGACCAATTGATAGCCTTTTCGTTTGAAGGTTAGCGCTGGTGTGGCCTTTTCACTGTGCAGGAAATGCTCAGAGTCAATGCCATCAACGGCATCAAAAAACTGGAAAGGGATTCCAGCCTGAGCCATTAACGTTTGCATGTGCTCACGGCGATGAGAAGACCGCGCTAAGCTGACAACGAAAGTTGGTATAGTCATCAAATCAATCTTTTTATACAAGTCAGCGACACCCAGAGCGAATCAGGGTGTCGCTGAAAGGTTTGTTAGTATTAGTCGTTCAGAATCGCCATATACTCAGCGACGCCTTCGGCAACGGTTTTAAACGCTTCGTTATAACCGGCGGCACGGACTTTAGTCAGATCTGCCTGAGTATAGGCCTGATAGCGGCCTTTCAGGTGCTCAGGAAATGGGACAGATTCTACCTGACCTTTGCCGTGATGCTTAATAACGGCATCTGCTACGGCCTGGAAGCTTTCTGCCCGGCCTGTACCGCAGTTGAAAATGCCAGAGACGCCATTTTGCCAGAACCACAAGTTCACTTTGCAGACATCGCCAACATAAATGAAGTCGCGTTTAAAGGTATCTGACCCTTCAAATAACTTCGGCATTTCGCCTTTTGCAATTTGTTCATTCAGGTGGAACGCCACCGAGGCCATGCTGCCTTTGTGCTGCTCACGCGGGCCGTAGACGTTGAAGTAACGGAAACCGGTAATTTGTGACAGCGTTTCGCCGTGCGCTTCGGCGTCTTGCCACAGGCGGCGGACATAGTTGTCAAACAGCTGCTTGGAGTAACCGTAAACGTTCAGTGCACCTTCGTAGGCTTTTTCTTCAATGAAATCACGGTCACGGCCGCCGTAAGTTGCGGCGGAAGAGGCATACAGGAACGGGATCTCGCGCTCCAGGCAGAAGTGCAGCAGCTCTTTGGAATACTCGTAGTTATTGAGCATCATGTATTTGCCGTCCCACTCTGTGGTAGCAGAGCAGGCGCCTTCGTGGAAGACGGCTTCGATCGGGCCAAAGTCATCACCCGCCATGATTTGGGTGATGAAATCTTCTTTGTCCATATAATCGGCGATATCTAAATCGACCAGATTGGCAAACTTGGTACCGTCTTTGAGGTTGTCGACGACCAGAATGTCGCTATAACCTTGTTCATTGAGCGCTTTTACAATGTTGCTGCCGATCATGCCGGCGCCACCAGTCACTATAATCATGGCACTTCCAGTTTTGTCAGATGGACCCGGTGGTAAGAGGCCTGAAGCGTAGCAGAAGAACTGCACCACCGCGTCAAAATTTAGTCAGTAGTTATGATAACATCATCAGGGTTTGTTGATCTTGATTTTGACCCACATAAGATAACAAACCGAGACTGCCCAGGGCGACGCAAGTGAGAGGCTTATGAAAACCCGCGATAAAATCATCCATGCTGCATTGGAGTTGTTTAATGACGGAGGGGAACCCAACGTCACCACCAACCATATTGCGGCACATATGGGCATCAGCCCAGGCAACCTGTATTACCATTTTCGTAATAAAGAAGAGATTATACACAGTATTTTTGATGAATACGCTCAGGATTTGCGGGTTCGCTTCCAGCCGCGGGAAGAGGCGGTGTTGTCGGCTGACAGCCTGCTGCAATACCTGGATGCGGTATTTATGCTGATGTGGCGCTACCGTTTCTTCTACGCCAATCTGCCCGATATTCTCAGCCGGGATCCAGTGTTGCAGCATAAGTATCTGGAAGCGCAGGAAAACCTCCATCAGGATATTATGGTGGTGATGCGCCATTTTCGTTCCTTAGGGCTGGTCACTCTGAACGATGACGATTTGCTTAGCCTGGCAACCACCCTCAAGCTGGTGGCAACCAGCTGGATCAGTTACCAGACCGCCCAGGCACCTGGGGCTAAAATTACCAAAGCTGTCATCTATCAGGGGGTGCTGCAGATGCTTTCAGTAATAAGACCTCTGACCAGTACGGAGGGGCGGGATGTCGTTCTTCAACTTGAATCACATTATTGTGATCAAGTGGAGCGGGATGTTTCATAGTTGTCGACTGAGTAGAGTTTAGCTCTTAGAATTCGGCAAACTTTGTAACATTGTGGCGAATGATTGCTAATTTAATAGTAGGTTGTTCGCTAAAAGTGGCAAATACGCCTTTACATGTTTGGAGAGCAAGATGTCAGCTGCCTTTTATCAACAGATCGCCGATCAGATTCAGGAAGTGAAAGCAGAAGGATTATACAAAAGTGAGCGTGTAATCACTTCTGCTCAGGAAGCCAATATTGCGATTGCCAGTGGCGATCAGGTATTGAATTTCTGTGCCAACAACTACCTGGGTCTGGCTAACCACCCGGCGTTGATTGAGGCTGCCAAACAAGGCATGGATGAGCACGGTTTTGGTATGGCTTCAGTGCGTTTTATCTGCGGTACGCAGGACGCACATAAAGAGCTGGAGAGTAAGCTGTCGGCCTTCTTAGGCATGGAAGACACTATCCTTTACTCTTCGTGTTTTGATGCAAATGCAGGTCTGTTCGAGACCATTCTTGGCCCTGAAGATGCCATTATTTCAGATGCGCTGAACCACGCTTCTATCATCGACGGTGTGCGTCTGTGTAAAGCCAAACGCTTCCGCTACGCCAACAATGACATGGCCGAGCTGGAGCAGCAGCTGATCGCCGCCAATGACGCCGGCGTGCGCCACAAGCTGATTGTGACCGACGGTGTTTTCTCTATGGATGGCGTAGTAGCAAACCTGCCGGCTATCTGTGATCTGGCGGATAAGTATGATGCGCTGGTAATGGTCGATGATTCCCACGCCGTTGGCTTTATGGGTGACAATGGCCGTGGTACCCATGAATACCACGACGTGATTGATCGTATCGACATCATCACAGGTACGCTGGGTAAAGCCCTGGGCGGCGCGTCCGGCGGTTATACCTCAGGTAAGAAAGAAGTGATCGACTGGCTGCGCCAGCGTTCTCGTCCTTACCTGTTCTCTAACTCGCTGGCCCCGGCGATTGTCTCTGCCTCTATCCGCGTGCTGGATCTGCTGGCAGAAAGCAGCGATCTGCGTGCTACGCTGTGGAAAAATGCTGAGCAGTTCCGCACCCGTATGTCTGACGCCGGTTTCACGCTGGCTGGTGCTGATCATGCCATCATCCCGATTATGCTGGGTGATGCCAAGGTAGCCGCCGAGTTTGCTGAGCGTGCCCTGAAAGAAGGCATTTACGTGGTGGGCTTCTCTTACCCTGTGGTGCCGAAAGGCCAGGCGCGTATCCGTACTCAGATGTCTGCCGCGCACAGCGCAGAACAGCTGGATAATACTATCGATGCGTTTATCCGCATTGGTAAAGAGATGGGCATCATCTGATAATCACCGACTTTGCTGCAGGAGCGGTGTGATACCGCTTCTGGGCTACTTGTGGAAAGCATCATGAAAATTAAAGCATTAGCAAAACTGAAACCGGAAGAAGGCATCTGGATGACAGAGGTCGACAAGCCTGAACTGGGCCATAACGACCTGCTGATCAAGATTAAGAAAACCGCTATCTGTGGTACTGACGTCCATATCTATAACTGGGACGAATGGTCACAAAATACGATTCCAGTCCCTATGGTGGTGGGTCACGAATACGTGGGTGAAGTGGTCGCGATTGGCCAGGAAGTCCGTGGTTTTGACATCGGTGACCGTGTTTCCGGTGAAGGCCATATCACTTGCGGCCACTGCCGCAACTGCCGTGGCGGCCGCACCCATCTGTGCCGTAACACTATCGGTGTGGGTGTTAACCGTGAAGGGGCCTTTGCTGAGTATCTGGTGATCCCGGCGTTCAACGCCTTCAAGATCCCGGACAACATTTCTGACGATCTGGCGTCGATTTTCGACCCGTTCGGCAATGCTGTGCACACTGCGCTGTCTTTCGACCTGGTGGGCGAAGATGTGCTGATCACAGGTGCCGGCCCTATCGGTATCATGGCGGCGGCGGTTGCCAAGCACGTAGGTGCCCGTCATGTCGTGATTACTGACGTGAACGAATACCGACTGGATCTGGCCCGCAAGATGGGTGTGACCCGCGCGGTCAACGTGGCAGAGCAGAAGCTGGAAGATGTGATGGCGGAGCTGGGCATGACAGAGGGCTTCGATGTCGGTCTGGAAATGTCGGGTGTGCCTGCTGCGTTTAACAGCATGCTGTCAAGCATGAACCACGGCGGTAAGGTCGCTATGCTGGGCATTCCGCCATCGAGCATGGGTATCGACTGGACTCAGGTGATTTTCAAAGGCCTGGTGATCAAAGGTATCTATGGCCGTGAAATGTTCGAAACCTGGTACAAGATGGCGAGCCTGATTCAGTCTGGTCTGGATCTGAGCCCAATCATTACCCACCACTATAATGTGGATGACTTCCAGCAGGGCTTTGATGTCATGCGCTCCGGCCAGTCCGGTAAAGTCATTCTGAGCTGGGACTGATTTCCCCCTCAGATACAAGCAAACGGAACGGTGTGCCTCGGCACACCGTTTTTTTTGGTCAGCTGCCGGCGGGAAACAGCTCAGACAGGCGAACCAGGGTGACCTGCTGCTGAATTTCGGGCAGCATGGCAGTGAGTGTCGACAGCGTGATTGGGTGCGGGTGGCCTATCGCGATCACAGTGCCTTGTTTTTTCGCCTGCAAGACGGCCCGTTTCAGCTGACGGCGGATGAAGGTTTCGGTCGGGACATGATCCAGGAAAACATGGCGGCGCAGGGCGGGAATGTGTGCCGCCTGGGCTTGTGACTGCGCGACGGACCTGGCCGTGGTGCGGCTGTCGAGAAAGGCCAGATGCTCTTGTTTGAGCACTTCCATCACCCAGCCCATAGCGGTCGGATTCTGGGTCAGGGCGCTGCCCATATGATTATTGACCGCCACCGCGCCCGGCACGCGTGTCAGCGCAAAGCGGAGCTTGCTCTGAAGCTCTTCCTTGCTCATGGCCTCGGTCAGGGTGGTCATTTCAAGCGGCGCCGTCCTGCTCGGCTGCATCGGCATGTGGAGCAGCACGTCTCTGAATTCCTGCCGGGCCTGACGGGCGGTCAGCTGGTCATAAGGGGTCTCGGGCAAGATGGAGACACTGATTTGCGGCGGGAGTGCTGATAACGGGGAAGGCATATGCTGATAACCCAGATCATCAATCACAATCGCCAGTCTGGCCGCTTGTGCCGGCGATGCCAAGAGCCACAGCCAGACCAGACCTACACTGAATAACCCCTTCATTCGAACCATCCTTGTTCTGCTAATGGGTGCTGCGTGTCATAAAATGTGGTTAACGGGTCAGCCAGGGCTGCGGATTGGTTGGCGTGCCTTTACGGCGGATTTCAAAATACAGTCCCGGTGATTCCTGCCCGCCGCTGTCGCCAACTAAGGCAATGGCTTCGTTACGCTGCACAGTATCGCCCACTTTTTTCAGCACAGTCTGGTTATAACCGTAGAACGTCATGTCACCTTGGCCGTGATCCACGGCAACCATCAGGCCGTAGCCGCGCAACCAGTCGGCAAAGACCACTTTCCCGCCATGTACGGCTTTTACTTCGCTGCCCACAGCTTGACCGATCACCATGCCTTTCCAGCGCAGCTCACCCTGAAGCGGGCTACCGTAGGCGTGGCGAATTCTGCCCGAAACCGGCCAGGGCAATTTGCCTTTGTATTTGCCCAGTCCATCCATATTGACTCTGGCCTGGCGCGCCGCTTCCTCGGCGGCTTTGCGGGCTTTGGCAATTTCGGCGATCAGGCGTGATTCATTGCTTTTCAGTTCGGTTAAGTAGCGTTTATCTGCGTTCAACTGGCCCTGTAATTCCCTGACCGTGCTTTTACGCGCCTGCTGGCTGCCCAGCAGTGTCGCCCTGTCTTTTTTCAGCTGGCTCAGCAGGGTTTGCTGCTCATTACGCTGTTCGCTGAGCTGATGTTTTTTGAGCTGCAGTTCGGTATCCGTGGCGGCCAGTTCATCCAGCGCATGGCTGCGAGCCTGGCTGAGGTGCGAGGCGTAGATGGCCATTCGGTCTAACCGGGCAGGGTCGCTTTCGCCCAGCAAGTTGGCGAGCGGCGAGGATTTGCCCATTTTGTACTGGCTGGTGAGCAGTTCTTTCAGCAGCTCACGCTGGCCAATCTGGCGTTGTAGCAGCGCCTGCTGTTCTTTTTCCAGTTGGCTGATAGAAAGTGTCAGGCCGTCGACCTTTTGCTCGGCGGCGTGAATATTGCCGGCCGCTCTGGCGATGGCCAGTTCCTGTTGTTTCAGGGTTTTCTGGACATCGTTGAGTTGCTGTTTTTTATCGCTCAGCTGTTTTTGCTGCCGTGCGATTTCCTGCTTCATGCCATCAAGCTGATTCTGACCGTCAGCATACACGGATGCGCTGAACACCAGGCATAACAAAGCGCCAGTGCCTAAGGCACTGGCGCGGAGTGTACCGATGACACAATAAAATAATTCCCGCATGGCAGGGATTATTTCAGATCGTACAGCACCTGACCAGTCATCTCTGACGGGATTTGGAGCCCGGTCAATGACAGCATGGTTGGCGCCAGATCAGACAGCTTACCGCCGTCTTTCAGGCTGATCTGCTTGTCGCCGACATAAATCAGCGGCACAGGCAGGTTAGTGTGGGCGGTATGAATGCCCCCGGTTTCCGGGTTCACCATCATTTCAGCGTTACCGTGGTCAGCGGTGATCAGCAGCTGTCCGCCCGCTTCTTTAATGGCTTCAACCACGCGGCCGATACTTTCATCAATCGCTTCACAGGCTTTCACCGCCGCATCGTACACACCTGTGTGGCCGACCATGTCGCCGTTCGGGTAGTTACAGATGATCATATCGAATTCGCCGCCTTTGATGGCCGCGACCAGCTTGTCGGTCAGCTCAGGGGCGCTCATTTCAGGCTGCAGATCATAAGTGGCGACCTTAGGAGATGCCACCAGGGCGCGGGATTCGCCGTCAAACTCGGTTTCGACACCGCCGTTGAAGAAGAAGGTCACGTGGGCATATTTCTCGGTTTCAGAAATGCGCAGCTGGGTTTTGCCTTGTTTCGACAGCCATTCGCCCAAGGTGTTGGTCAGGCTTTCCGGCGGGAACGCGGATGGCAAATCGATATCGGCGGCATATTGGGTCAGGGTCACGAAGTGCAATGCCGGGAACTGTTTGCGTTCAAAGCTGCTGAAAGCAGGCAGGAAGGCGCGGGAAATCTGACGGGCCCGGTCGGCACGGAAGTTCATGAAGACAACTGCATCACCGTCCTGCATGGCAGCATCAGGCTGGCCGTCGGCACGCAGCACAGTGGCTTTGACGAATTCGTCGTTTTCTTCGCGGGCATACGCAGCCTGCAGGCCTTCGACGGCAGAGGCGGCGGTGAAATCCCCTTTGGCTGCGGTCAGCAGCTCATAGGCAGACTCGACACGCTCCCAGTTGTTATCCCTGTCCATGGCGTAGTAACGGCCAATCAGAGAGGCGGTGCGGCCTTTGCCCAGCTGGGCAAACAGCGCGTCGAAACGTTCCAGAGAGGCTTGTGCGCTGCGCGGTGGCGTGTCACGGCCGTCCAGGAAACAGTGCAGGTAAATATGCTCGGCACCGCGGTCTGCCGCCATTTTCACGGCCGCTTCAATGTGATCTTCGTGGCTGTGAACACCGCCCGGTGACATCAGGCCCATGATGTGAACGGCTTTCCCCGCTGAGATAGCGCTGTCCATGGCTTTGACCAGTGTAGGATTATGCTGGAATTCACCGTCGGAGATGGATTTGGCTATGCGGGTCAGATCCTGATACACCACGCGGCCGGCACCGATATTGGTATGGCCCACTTCTGAGTTACCCATCTGGCCATCAGGCAGACCCACGTCCAGCCCGGAGGCCTGGATCAGGGTGTTGGCTTCATGCGCCATCAGGTTATCCAGTACCGGGGTGTTGGCGTTGGCAATCGCGTTATTTGCGGTATCTTCGCGGTATCCCCAACCGTCCAGAATCACCAGAGCCAGTGGTTTCTTAGCAGACATAAGCTGTCCTCTCCATAAATGTGAACAATCTGAAAATGTAGACCAATTACCTCAACATCCGGCGCTAAAGTCGCTTCAAGGCGCTCAGGTAAGTAGTCAGGTCGGTAATTTTACTACAAAACTACCGCTGCTTTGTAGTTCAGATCAAACATTGCTGTAAATGGTTTGTTATCTTTACTCCCTAGAATATATTCATTTCTACTGTGTAACGTAAGATCTGAGAATGCGTTTTTTTCTATTGTAGTTATAGGCGGCGCCTTGCGATATGTGGTTTATTGCGCAGAAAGCAGTGAGCCGTAACGCGTAAATGTGGCGGGTGGCTGTACATCATTCCGGCCACAGGTATACTCAGTTTCCTTAATTTTGGTTGAATCTTGCCACTGTGCGGGAATCCGGCAGGCAGTAAAGGTTAATAGAGCGAAAATCATGCAGCAATTCATAGAGTTTGTTACGAGTAATCCCATTTTGTCACTGGTCTGGGTTGGCCTGGTTCTGGCCCTGATCGCTTCCATGGTGAAGCAAAAAACCGCGGGTTATGCCGTTGTTACCCCTAATCAGGCGACAGTGCTGGTCAACCGTGAAGACGGCGTTTTTGTCGATATTCGCAGCAAAGATGAGTTCCAGCGTGGCCACATTGCAGGCGCACTTCACATTTTACCAAGCGAAATTAAAGCCGAGAACTTTGGACTGCTTGAAAAGTATAAGTCAGCCCCCATCATTGTGGTATGCAAAACAGGTCAGACGGCGCAGGAAAGTGCCAGCCTGCTGCACAAAGCGGGTTACGCTAAAGTTAGCCTGCTGAAGGACGGATTGATTTCCTGGAATGAGGCCAATTTGCCTCTGGTGCAGGGAAAGAAGTAAGTTCTTGAACTCTCAGGTGGCTGACGGTGTCAGCTGCCCTTTATTTCAGGCCGGAAGCTTCCGGTAAAAATGACAGATTTCTTAACGAAATCATCAAAAAAGGACAATAACATGGCTGAAGCAGCGACCAACGAAGCGCAACAGAACTTCCAAATCCAACGCATTTTCCTGAAAGACGTGTCTTTCGAGGCGCCAAGCTCGCCGGAAATGTTCCAGAAAGAGTGGAACCCGGAAGTGAAATTGGATCTGGATACGCAGAGTCGTGAGCTGGCGGAAGGTGTGTACGAAGTTGTGCTGCGCCTGACAGTCACAGTGAACAATGCGTCAGAAGCGGCGTTCCTGTGTGAAGTTCAGCAGGGCGGTATTTTCTCTGTCGCCGGTATGGAAGCGCCACAACTGGCCCATTGCCTGGGTGCATTCTGCCCGAACATCTTGTTCCCATACGCACGTGAAACTATCTCCAGCCTGGTTGTCAAAGGCACTTTCCCGCAACTGAACCTGGCGCCGGTTAATTTTGACGCCCTGTTCATGAACTACCTGCAAAGTCAGGCGGAAGGTAACCAGGAAAGCACTCAAGCCTGATTGGCGACACAGCATGACCTCAATCACTGATAACGCAATAACGATGACAGTGCTGGGTGCCGGTTCTTACGGCACCTCGCTGGCCATCTCGCTGGCCCGTAATGGCGCTAATGTCATTTTATGGGGCCATAACGCTGCGCATATGGCGCAGCTGGAAACAGATAGGGCCAACGAGGCATTTCTGCCTGGCGTGGCCTTTCCGGACTCGCTGATCCTGAGTGTGGATCTGGAAGCCGCCGTCAAAGCCAGCCGGGATTTACTGCTGGTGGTACCCAGCCATGCTTTTGCCGATGTGCTGAAACAGATGAAGCCTTTTCTGCGTGATGATTCGCGGATCTGCTGGGCCACGAAAGGGCTGGAGCCGGAAACCGGACGTCTGTTACAGGATGTCGCCCATGAGATCCTGGGTGAGGAGGTGCCTCTGGCTGTCCTCTCCGGGCCGACGTTCGCGAAAGAGCTGGCCGCCGGTTTGCCCACCGCGATTGCGGTGTCGTCACCGGATGCCGGGTTTGTTAAAGATCTGCAGGATAAGATTCACTGCGATAAAAGCTTCCGGGTCTACAGCAATAACGATTTTATCGGCATGCAGCTGGGTGGCGCGGTGAAGAACGTGATTGCTATCGGTGCCGGTATGTCGGACGGTATTGGTTATGGTGCCAATGCCCGCACCGCCCTGATCACCCGCGGACTGGCCGAGATGTGCCGTCTGGGTGCGGCGCTGGGTGCGCAGCCGGAAACCTTTATGGGTATGGCCGGGCTGGGCGATCTGGTGCTGACCTGTACCGACAACCAGTCGCGCAACCGCCGTTTTGGCTTGGCGCTGGGGCAGGGCAAACAGGTTGATGAAGCGCA
Source organism: Photobacterium sp. SP02 (assembly GCF_038519165.1). Classification (NCBI taxonomy): domain Bacteria; kingdom Pseudomonadati; phylum Pseudomonadota; class Gammaproteobacteria; order Vibrionales; family Vibrionaceae; genus Photobacterium; species Photobacterium sp. SP02. Next base: position 8,513 of record NZ_JASJOJ010000008.1, on the reverse strand, counting down.
GCACAGTATCGGCCAGGTGGTTGAAGGTTATCGCAATACCAAGGAAGTCTGGGTGCTTGCCCAGCGCTTCGGGGTGGATATGCCGATCACCGAGCAGATTTACCAGGTGCTTTATCAGGGTAAAGATGCGCGTGAGGCCGCCAGAGATCTGCTGGCGCGGGCCAAGAAAGACGAGTGATCGGCTGGAAAAGGGGCCTTACCGGAATGACACAGCGCGGGCAAAAAAGCCCGCGTTGTTTTTTTTGCTGAGAAGTTTAAAGTTATAACCATTATCAGCAGTCGATGCTCATCAGGTGAGTAGGGTGCAGGCTATGGTGCAAACACATAAAGGATATACAGGGGACGACGTGAGGGAGTGTCAACAGCAAGCCGTCTGGGAGACGATTAAGCAAGAGGCCAAGGTGCTGACTGAGCAGGAGCCCATGCTGGCCAGTTTTTACCATGCCACCATCATCAAGCACGATAATCTGGGTGCCGCGCTCAGTTATATACTGGCGAACAAGCTGGCCACCCCTTCGATGCCCGCAATGGCAGTACGGGAAGTGGTGGAAGAGGCCTATATCGCGGACAGTATGCTGACGGAATCGGCCGCGTGCGATATTCGCGCCGTCGTAGACCGTGACCCTGCTATCAACAAATTTTCTGTGCCGCTTCTGTATCTGAAGGGCTTTCACGCTTTGCAGGGCTATCGGGTCGCCAACTGGTTGTGGAAACAAAAACGCGAAGCACTGGCCATTTATCTGCAAAATCAAATTTCAGTCACCTGTCAGGTGGATGTGCACCCGGCGGCCCGCATCGGCCAGGGCATCATGTTTGACCACGCCACCGGTATAGTGATTGGCGAGACGGCAATTATCGAAAACGATGTGTCTATCTTGCAGGATGTGACGCTGGGCGGGACAGGCAAAGAGTGCGGCGACCGTCACCCTAAAATCCGTGAAGGGGTGATGATAGGCGCCGGTGCCAAAGTGCTGGGGAATATTGAAGTGGGCGAAGGGGCCAAGATTGGTTCGGGTTCAGTGGTGCTGGCACCTGTGCCGCCTCATACCACAGTGGCGGGTGTACCGGCGAAAATTGTCGGCCGTCCGAGCAGCGACAAACCTTCCATGGATATGGATCAGCAGTTCAATGGCATTTACCAGACCTTTATCGCCGGTGACGGTATCTGAGTGCCAATCGTCTTCAATCTCTCATCGTGTAAAAGGGGTCGGCAGACCCCTTTTTTGTCTTTCTGCCCGGGCTATCTGGCGCCGGCAAAATCAAACTGACGCCAGGCCTCATAGGCAATGATGGCGGCTGCGTTGGAGAGGTTCAGGCTGCGGCTGTCCGGATGCATAGGGATGCGCAGCCGCTGCGCCTGGGGCAGGCTTTCAATGATGTCTGCCGGCAGGCCGCGGGTTTCCGGGCCGAACAGCAGTATGTCGCCGTCCTGAAACCGGGCCTGGGTGTGGTACTGGGTGGCTTTGGTGGTGCAGGCAAACAGGCGGCGACCGGCAGTGGCGGCCAGGAAAGCCTCAAAGTTGGCGTGACGATGCACATGGGCCAGATCGTGGTAATCCAGACCGGCACGGCGTAGTTTTTTTTCTTCCAGATCAAAGCCTAACGGCTCAATCAGGTGCAGATGCGCACCGCAATTGGCGCACAGGCGAATAATGTTGCCCGTATTGGGCGCAATTTCAGGTTCGTACAGGGCGATATCAAACATGGTCAGGCTACAACAGCGGCAAAAACACTATTGTAGCCTGCATTCATGGCCAGGAACCAGTGTTGAGCGCTGCCCAGGAAAACAATGTGTTGGTCATCAGAATCAGCCCGACGACCAGCAGGACACCAAACACCAGCTTGCTGAAGTGCGCCTGATCGATACTGTGATGCAGCTGGTTACCGATAAATGCCCCTATGCCGACACAGGGCGCCAGCCAAAGCAAGGTTTCCCGGTAGGGTGCCAGTTCGCCGGCCAGGATAAAATACAGGGTCAGGCAACCATTGAGGCTGAGCCAGACCGTCAGCAAGGTTGCCCTGAACTGGGTTTTATCCAGCGAGGTGCGGGCCAGCGCATAGACCAGCAGCGGGCCGCCGGAGGCGAACAGGCCGTGGGTGATCCCGGCCGCGGTGATGGTGGAGTGCCGCCGCAGTGCCGGCATCTCAACCGCCGCCGGTTGCAGCAGGGCTCGGGCGGCGAACCAGATGATCAGGCCGGCAAACAGGGTTTTGCTCAGCAGTTCGGGGACATAGGGAGTCAGCACAACGCCGACGGCTGTGCCAACCAGCATCATGGGCAACACGGTACGCAGCAGGAATGAAACCTGTATGTGCTGTCTGAGCTGCCAGGCCAGCGGCACCGTCATCAGCAGATTGAGCGGCACCAGAATATGCACCAGTGATGCCATATCCATCACCAGCGCCCCCAGCGACAGCGCCAGCACTATACTGCCAAACCCCGTCATGGCTTCAATACCAAAGGCCAGAATAATCGCCAGGCCCAGCCACACCAATGTCATGATTTCACCTCAAGCTCAGTGGCAAATTTCTGGCTCATCAGGTGCAGAAAAACCCGCGGCAGCAAGCGGTACAGCAGGCTGGAAAAATGGGTAAAGGCATCCGGGAACAGTCGTTCTCTCTTTTGCTGGATGGCAGTGACAATCTGCTCGGCCATCCATGAGCTGGTGCGCATTTTGCCAACCATAGAGCGTTGATGGCGGCTGCGTCCCCCGTCGCCATTAAGGGCGTTGTGCTCTATAGGGGTGTCGAGAAAGCTGGGGTAGACCATCAGCACCGTGACGCCGTCGCTGCGCATTTCGGCCCGGAAGGTTTCGAAATACTGGTGCAGGGCCGATTTAGAGGCGCAGTAACCGGCCCGGCCCATAACCGGCATCCAGCCTGCCATCGAGCTGATGTTGACCACTTTGGCCTGGTGTTGCACCAGCAGCGGCAGCAGCCCCTGGGTCAGGCGGACCGGCGCGAAGAAGTTCACCGCCATGACTTTTTCTATCACTGCCGGTTGTGTAATACGGGACAGCGAGCGGTGGGTAATACCGGCATTGTTGATCAGCAGCGCAATCTCAGGCTCGCGCTGCCGGATATCAGCCATCAGGGTGTCTATGGCATGGCTGTCAGCCAGATCGCAGACAAAAAAACGGCTGTCTTCCAGCGTGGCGGCCAGCTCCGTCAGCTTAGCCTGGTCCCTGTCTATCAGATACAGCCGGTAGCCATATGACAGACGAATGGCCAGATCGCGGCCCAGCCCTGAGGCGGCGCCGGTGAGGATGGCGACAGGTTTGTGTTCAGTCATGCTGGCACCCTCTGGCCGGGATCAACCCTTGCTGGCTGGCATAATATTCGAACACCTCCAGCGAGGTTTTCTTCGGGATATAGCCAAAATCAAATTTCAGCGCGTAGTTTGCCAGTACGGGGCGATAGCGAAGAAAGTCCAGTTGCTCGGGGCCGTATTGGGTCAAACGCAGCAGCTTGCCAATGCGCAGGGCGGTTTTCAGCAGCCAGGCCGGCAAGTCCCGGGTGTCTTTCCCGAGAATGTTGGCGATCTGGTGAACGCTGAGGGCGCCGTCTCCCGCCAGATTAAATTGCCCCGATTTATTTTGGCTGACCCCCTCGGTGATGATATCGACCACGTCCTGATCCCAGATGAAGACAAACGGCGACGGCGAGCCTTTAACGGCCAGCAATTTGTCTTTGCGGAACAGATCCGTGATCAGATTGTTGGTCTCAGCGCCCAGCACAGTGCCCGGGCGCAGGATCAGCTGTTGCAGTTCCGGGTAGGCGACGCGGTAGCTGGCCAGCAGCTCTTCCACCAGCCGTTTGTGGTAGCTGTAGGAAAAATGCCGGTTGCCCCGCAGCGGGTCGGACTCTCGCAGCCACTCGGCATTGTCGGCATGATAGCCGTAAGCGGCGCCGCTGCTGGTCACTGTCAGATGGGCGACCTGGTTGGTGATACAGGCTTTGAGCAGGTTTTCCGTCCCGTTGACATCAATGTCATAGTCTCTTTGCCGGTCACGGGATGGCTGCACAATACTGGCCAGATGGATGACATGGCTGATGTGGTGACGTCCGATGAACTCGCTCAGCGCGGCAGAGCGAATGTCCATTTTCTGGTAGGTGATGCCCTCAGGCTGAGCATCCTGAATATCAATACCAAATACCTCGGCGTGCCGGGCGAGGCGCGCACTGAGCTGCCGGCCCAGATAGCCCTGGCAGCCGGTGATTAAAATTCGCTGCGTCATAAGGTCCCTTTATGCTGTTCGCGCGTGGATGAAACGGGTGAGGTGAGGGCGGCGTGGCGGTTATCCAGCCGGTGCCAGCAGTAGCACAGTCCCATGCCACTGATCAGATGCCAGATCCCCCAGCCTGCGGCAATAATGGCCATACCGGTCAGATCGCCGAAAAAGGTGAAAATGATGCCCAGTCCCAGGCCGGAGTTCTGCAGCCCGACTTCGAGTGTGATCGCCCGGCGATCGGCAACCGGCAACTTCATGGCCCATGCACAGAGCCAGCCGATAGCCAGCGCCAGGGCATTGTGGAAGATAACGGCCAACAGGAAGACACTGGCGCCGGCGATAAAGCGCGGCCAGTTAGTGATCAGCGCGATGGCGACAAAGCCGAACAGGGTGAGCAGCGAGATGATGCGGAAAAAGGGTTCGCTCCGTTTGGCAAAGCCGGGGGCCATCTGGCTGCAGATCAGTCCGAGCGCCAGCGGCAACGCCAGTACCAGTGCCACCACAATAAACAGGCTCTCCGGTGGCACGGCAATTTGCTTCAGCAACTGGGCGGTGTGCGGGTTCATGCTGGCATAGAACATGAAATTAAAGGGGGTCATGAAGGCCGCGGCGACACTGGCGATTCCAGTCATACTGATGGACATGGCCGTGTTGCCTTTGGCCAGATAGGTGACGATATTGGAAAAGCTGCCGCCGGGGCAACTGGCGACCAGGATTAATCCCAGCGCCACTTCGGCGGGCATGGGCACCAGCAGGGTGAGCAGCCAGGTCAGCGCCGGCATCAGCACAAACTGGGCGGCCAGCCCGGTCAGGGGGCCTTTGGGCTGACGGACGACCTGGCGGAAGTCGGCCGGTTTGAGACTCAGGGCGATGCCAAACATCATCATCGCCAGGATCAGATTCAGTAACAGCAGGCTAGTGCTCGACATTCAGCTCTCCCATTGCAGCTGGCGAATTTCGTGGTTCAGCGCCGCCAGATAATCGGCTTTGTGTACATAGTAGGCCATCCGCTCTACGTTCAGGTACGCAATGCCGCCATCAATTCTGCGGCTGGCCTGCTGGCGGACTTTGTGCATGAATTTTTCCGCTTCGGCCGGTTTCTCATGGCGGGCCCGGATAAAACGGGCCACCAACTGCGCCTGATCATCGCGTCCCTGCCAGCCAAGACCTGAGGCTTCCACCATCCCCATCACAAACAGGTTGTCATGCTGTGGCGTGAAAATATTGAGGTACAGGCCAGGTGCATCACCGTCCCAGTTCAGGTGCTGGCGGTCAATAAAGGGATAATGCAGAGAGTAGCCGGTGGCCTCAAGGATCAGATCATACTCTGCTTCCTGCCCGTCCTGAAAACGCGCACCAGTCGGCAACAGTTGCTCAATCGATGGCCGCACGCCAATATCACCGTGCCCTATGTGGTGCAGGAACATGGAATTGACCACAGGGTGGGATTCATACATACGGTAGTCGGGGTCTGGCAGGCCAAACTGGCTGGGTTTGCCGGAGATCAGCCGGACCAGGGTGCCGTCGACCATTTGCTTCAACCGGTTCGGTAAGCGCACTTTGCCGCCCAGGGTATCTGTGGGGACGCCCGCCACAAATTTCGGCAGGAAGTAATACCCGCGGCGGATCACCATGTCAACCGAGCGGGCGCGATGCACGGCATCCACCGCAATGTCGCAGGCACTGTTACCGCAGCCGACAATCAGTACCCGTTTTCCGGCAAAGACCTCGGCGCTTTTATAATCGCTGCTGTGAAATTGCTCACCCTGAAAGTCACCGCCAAAGTGGCCCCGTCTGGGGTGATGCAGCGTACCATTGGCCAGCAATACCCCGGATGCCATCAGGGTAAAGGTTTCATCATGCTGACGGTAAGTGACCAGCCAGTTGCCCTGACAAGGTTCCACCTTCTCCACCCAGGCGTTAAAACGATAGTGGCCATACAGATTAAAGTGCCGCGCATAATCCTGAAAATAGCGGCAGAGCTGATCATGTTTCGGGTAGGTGGCCACATGATCCGCCATGGGAAAATCAGAGAACTCTGTCATTCGCTTGGAGGAAATCAGGTGAGCCGATTGATACATGGTACTGGTCGGGCTGCTGATGTCCCACAGCCCGCCGACATCGGCATGGGCTTCCAGCCCGATGACAGGCAATCCTTGTTCGGCCAGGCGGCGCACTGTGCACAGACCCATAGGCCCGGCTCCAATCACAATGTAGGGATGCATACTGAATGACTCTCTGTTTAGGTCCTGAATATTATCATTAACTTTTTGTTAACACTTTGCTATGGCCCAGACGGGACGTAAACAGGTTAATTCGGGACCTGATGACCCGAAATAACAGCCGGGTTCCGAGCCGTATCACAGTGCCCGCAGACGGGCCTGTGGTATAAACGACCGCAGTATGAGGAAGCATAACCCGGGTCAGCACTATGTATGCCAGCACTGTTACATCAGGATTCAGCAAAGCGATTCTTAAATTTCTGCCGTCTTTGGGGATAGCTCTGCCGGACGCGCTGCGACGTCAGGTGGCTGCCTGTCCGGCCGGTGAGCGCTTGCCGCTGTCGCTGCAGGATCAGCTCTGGCAGGCGATAGCGGATCACGCCGATTGTGACGGGGTCGGGTTGCGAATTGGCCGCCACCTGCAGATCGATCAGTTTGATATGCTGGGCTTTTTGTTACTCAGCAGTGTTAATCTGGCCGGTGCAGTGGACAATCTGCTGCGGTTTTCCGACCTGGTCGGAGAAGGGGGACGCTTTGCCCGGTTCCACAGTCAGGAAGGCTGGCATCTGGTCTACCGTCCTCATTTTGAGGCGGCCAGAGCCGCGCGGCTGGAAGCCATTTTTGCCAGCGTGATGCAGGGCGCTGCCGTGGTCGCCAGCGGCCCGGTGATCCCTAAGCTGGTCGCGTTCGAGCATTCGCCTCAGGCGCCGCTTGCCCTGTACCGCGAGGTGTTTGGCGATACCCAGATCGGTTTTGCCCGGACAGGGAACTACATGGTTTTCAGTGATCAAGACTGGCTGTGCAGCCGGCGCGACATCCAGCCGGAATTGCAGGCTCAGCTGATACGGCTGGCCCAGCAGCAGATGAAACGCCTGGCCCCCGCCTCGTTTCTGGAGCAGATCAGCCATCTGCTGACACAGCAACCCGGCCTGACCCGAGCCCAGACCGCGGCCTTGTGCAATCTCAGCGAGCGCCACCTCAACCGCAAGCTGGCGGATTTTGGTTTCAGCTTCAGGGCATTGTCTGAGCAGATAAAAAAACAGCAGGCCCTGCAGATGCTGAACCAAAAGGGCAGTACCCAGGCTAACCTGGCGCTGCATTTTGGCTATGCGGATGACAGTGCCTTTGCCAAGGCGTTCAAACGCTGGACCGGCATGGGGATCCGGGACTACCGTGCTTCCGGCTGCGACAACGAGTGACGTTGGCTTTTCTGTGCCAGCGGCAGCATCAGGGTCACTCTCAGTCCGCCCAGCGGGCTGTGGCTGGCGGTGATGCTGCCATTATGCTGACGAATGGCATTTTCTGTGATCGCCAGCCCCAATCCGGTGCCGCCGCTGTGGCGATCCCGGGCGGTTGAGACCCGGTAGAAAGGCCGGAAAATGTCTTTCAACTGATCATCGGGCACCCCTTCGCCGTTATCGTCTATGGTCACGGTCAGCGAGTGGTCATTGGCGCTGAACTGGACTTCGATGCGATCTTTGCTGTAGTAGATGGCATTACGAACGACATTTTCCAGTGCGCTGATCAGCAATTCTGCGTTGCCTGCCAGCGGCCAGGGCAGCAGCGGGCTGCAGGCCAGCGATTTCTTATGCTGGCTGGCCTCGAATTCGGCATCATCCAGCATCTCCTGCCACAGACTGACTGCATCGCTGTATTCGCGGGTTTCCTGCCCGTGTATCTGCATTCGCGACAGTTCCAGTAGTTTGGCAATCATGGCTTCCAGCCGCTCCGCTTCGGTATCAATCCGTTCCAGCTCTGCGCTGTTGCCCTGCTTGCGCTGGGCCAGGGCGGTCGCCATGCGAAGCCGGGTCAGCGGAGAGCGCAGCTCGTGGGAGATATCCGACAGCAGCCGCTGTTGCCCGCCTATCATCTGATTGACCGAGCTGACCATCTGATTGAAGCTGGCACCGGCCTGGCGGAATTCGCGCGGCCCGGAGGATTCGAGCGTCGGATCCTGAGTGAATTGTCCGCTCGCCACCCGTTGTGCCGCTTCCTGCAGTTTGCGCGCCGTTTAACGATGATATTCGGTACGCCAGTGCTTCTCTGGCGAGCTGTAAAC